>DAOVIP010000066.1 GCA_030671465.1 Candidatus Aminicenantota bacterium
AAACTTAACCCAGTTCTTTTTTGCATCAAATATATAAATCACATCATATTTTTTTTTGTTGATCTCGGTTTCCTTCAGGTACTGGAATTTGTATTTCCCTTTGGAATGCACAATGTCATACACATCACCGAACCGGTCGTTAATAATATCCTTCTCCGGTATGGGATGTTCCTGGCCCATCTGTTTTCGAACACCTTTGGTTCCGTTGATGATGGTTTCCATTTTCATCCCCATCACAATTATCTCCTGATAGGATTTGTCAGGATAAAGCACAACAGATCTCATGGAAAGCTGAAAGGTCCCCTGAGGGGTCACGGCCGATGCATCGGAAGTAGATACAATCGATTTTATTCCCCTGTACGCCCTGTATTCCTTTTTGAGCAGTGCTGTGATAATCTTACCTCCTTTTTTCAGGGTTTCCGGAGTCGGAGCGGGGATCTTTTCCTTTAATACCGGGGGTTTGATGGAAATATCAATTTTTTTGACCTTGCCAAGATCGGAGAGTTTTCCGTCCAGATCTTTTTCTTTGCACAGAACAAATACAATCATTTTGTCCGGATGGAGATATTTTTTCGCTACCTCGAGCACATCATCGGTGGTCACCTTTTTGATATCTTCGATTATTTTCTGAGAGTACCCTTCAGAAAGGTTGTAGAATTCCCGTTGTAACTCATCATACAAAATCCTATCCGGGGAACTGAACTTAAATACATAGGAGATGAAAAAATAGTCTTTGGCATCCTTGAGTTCTTTTGGAGTCACCTTTTCTTTTCTGATGAGATCAATTTCTTCAAATATCGCCTTAATGGCTTTGATGGTGGATTCGGATTTGGTAAATGTTGAAAAATAAGTTTTTCCCGGATATAAACGTTCTGTAATAATACCGCCGCCGATTCCATAGGTCAGTCCCATTTTGGTTCTCACCCGGGTAAACAACCGGGAATCCATGCCCTGAGAAAAAATATTGTTAAAAACCATTTGTTTGGCGCGTACGGATAAATCCTCTTTAACACCGAGATGACCAATTGAGAGGTAACTCTGGTTCAGGTTTTCTTTTTCGGCAAATACCACCTTAAAATCATGGGTTTGTTTTTTGACTTTGGGATAAGGGGGCACAGATGCCTGATGGCTCCATTTGCCAAAATATTTTTCAAACATTCCCTTCACGTCATTGATTTCAACGGGTCCGGTGACTCCCACCAGCATATTGCCCGGGGCGAAAAAGAGTTTGTGAACTTTCAAAATATCAGCTTTGGAAATATTGTCGAGGTGTTCGTATTCGATAACCCTAGCAAAGGGAGATTTGGCACCATAAATCAGTCTGTTAAATTCCCGGCTATTGATGGGGCTCGGTACATCGTTCCGTCTTGAAATTCCGCTCGATATCTGGGTTTTGATCTCTTCCAGTTTTTCATCATCTAACCGAGGGGACTGGAGCATCTGAGAGAGGATAGAAATCCCGTTATCAAGATTGTCCTTTAAACAGTTGAGATAAACCGAATAATAATCTGTCTGGGCACTGATTGAAATTGTAATCCCATTGGTATCCAGAAACTTATCCACTTCTTCACCGGATAATTTTTTGGTTCCCCCGATCCTTAACAACTGGGCCGTTATACTCGAAAGACCCGCTTTGCTATAAGGAATATACACACTTCCCCCTTTAATAACAATCCGCAGATCCACCAGAGGAAGTTTTTCGGTTTTGATCAATCTCAATTTGATGCCATTGGAGGTTTCGGTTTTTTCAATTGTGGGGAGTTTAAATGTATTGAGTTCCGGATACTTTATCTTATCAATGGGTCTTTTTTTCTTTGCAGCAAAACCGGTACTTCCGACCAAAAAGAAAACAATGGTCACAAAAATCAAAAACCGTTTCATTTTTTCACCTCCTTTTTCTTTTCGATTCGGGCAATGACACGATTATTTGTTTCCAGATATTTGTTTACCAGCTCCTGAATGTCTTTAACCGTGATTTTTTCAATGATATCCAGAACATCAAACACTTTTTTCCAGGAACCATGATTCACTTCCGATTCTAGCAATCCGATTAAAAACCATCTCTCCGCCTTCATCTGTCTTAAAAGGGCCACCTTCAACCGGGTTTTTGCCGATTTTAATTCCTCTTCTGTAATCGGATTTTTTTTCAGGTTTTCTATTTCTTTAAGAATCACTTCCTGGAGTTTTTGGGTGGTATGTCCGCTATTGGGTAAGGTATATACAAGATAAAGTGAGGGGTATTTGGTTCCGGGAAAACCGGCCATAGATCCGACAAAAAGGGCGGATTTGTCTTTGGTTACCATCTTTTTATAAAGCCGGGAACTTCTTCCATTGGTCAGAATATAATCCAGAACACTGAATTTGTAAAAATCTTTATGCCTCGAAGACGGGCAATGATACCCCATAACCAGCCACGGCTGGGAGTCTTCAAACATGGTTAATGTTTTTTCGCCCGCTTGTTTGGGTTCCACGGTAAACACGGGGGGAATTCTCCTTCCCGGTTTTAATTTGGAAAAATACTTGTTGGCAAGTTTTTTCAACTGGTCCGGATATACATCCCCCACCACACCAATCACCAGGTTTTTGGCACTGTAATTGGTACTGAAATACCGCTTGACATCACCTCTCCTGATGTGCTGGATGTTGCTCATGGGTCCGATTACCGTAACCTTGTACGGATGGTCTTTAAAGGACAATGCCAGCATTTCTTCAACAAGTTTTCCAACGGGATTGTTTTCAATACCCAGCCTTCTCTCTTCTGCCACCACATCCCGTTCCTTAAAAAACTCCCTGAACACCGGATCCGTAAACCGTGACGACTCCAGATAGGCCCACAACTCCGTTTTGTTCGAGGGTAGGCTGAAAAAATAGATGGTCCAATCACTGGATGTCATTGCATTCAGCCCCACACATCCATGCCGTTTCAAAATCGTGTCAAATTCATTGGAAACCACATACTTTTCTACATCTTTCTGCAATTTTTTTAACTCATCTTGGAGTTGTTTTACCTTCTCCTTGTTGGGAGAGACAGCATCTTTTTCTGCCAGAATCTGATCGTAAACCACATCCATCTTGTCCAGAATCTTTTTTTCAGCTTTTGCATTGTTGGTCCCGATTTCACTGGTCCCTTTGAACGCAAGATGTTCCAGAAAATGGGAGATACCATAGATCCCAATCCGCTCATCCGTGGCACCCACATTGGCATAGGTCACAAAACTGGCAATCGGAACCGAATGGTCCTCAATTAAAATAAATTTCAAGCCATTGGGCAGGGTAAACTCACTCACCCGATCTTTAATCTTGCTGAAATCAAATCCAGCATGAACAAACAGGCTCAGAACAAATACCAGAACAACTAAACCGACAATTTTTTTCATTAAATCCTCCTTATATCACGGAAAACCAGCCTGGTTCTGACTTTACATGTTAAATTTATTACAGTCATAAAATATAATATCCCGTTAAAATTTAATAAAATTATATCATAAAAAAAGTTATACGAACAAAAAATCAAAATGGTTTGTTTTTAAAATGCAGGTTAAGATAATTTTCCCTCGATCAGATGATAATTCCTGTCCATCAATTCCGAAAGCTGCTCATTATAGGTGACAATAATTTCGGTTAATTGCCTCTCTTTGATCAAATCCCGAAAAACATGAAACACCTTCTCACTGAAAATTAAGCAGCCTCCTTCCATGGTTATCTGATATCTAAAATATGCTGCAGTTGAATACCCAGCCGGACACCGGGAATGGCCACCTTCTGACATTGTTCATACAATTCCAGTGTGTCCTGATATTTGTTGGGATTGAAAAAATCAGGCTGCAGGAATATAGGGAAATCCGTCCTGATAGCCCGGATACGTTCGAGTACATCCAGGGTCAGGTTTTGGTTGACAATGCATTTGACTTCATCAATCTTTTCATGCAAATCGGCGGCAATGTAAAAATCAGCTATATCCTTGGGAGAGACGGTCCACCAGTCGATATCCAGAGACTGGAAATAAATCCCATTGGTCTCAATGGACAGGAAGAATTTTTTTTGCTTCAAACGGCTTACCATTTCGCTCAGATCCTGTTCCAGGGGCTCACCTCCGGTAAGAACTACCTGGGATTGAGGATACATCTCTTTATATTTTTCGATTTCCAGAACGATTTGTTCAACCTTCATTTTAGTCCCGGTTACCCAGGAATCCCGGGTGTCGCAGTAGGGACATTGAAGGGTACAGCCAGTGGTCCTGACAAAAATGGATGGATGTCCGGATCTCAATCCCTCTCCCTGCACCGACCAGAAGATCTCATGAATGTGCATTTCATCCCCAAGGGGAATTACTTTCCCGAATAACTGGCCGCTGTATCCTCTGATTCCCATACGATCACTCTGGCAACAGGATAGGTCCTCTTGAGCTCGTTAAAAAAATACCGGGCCAGGTTTTCAGCGGAAGGCGAAAAATCATACATGTCATTTAGAACCTGGTGATCGGGTAAAATGGATTTCAGGACCTGTTTAATATGCTTGAAATCTATGGAAATCCCCGATTGATCCAGGTCCCGGGTTTCAATATGTACTTCCACCTGAAAAGTATGGCCGTGCATCTTCTCGCAATCGCCCTGGTAGTTTTTCAAAAAATGGGCAGCGGAGAATTTTTGTTTGATGATCAATTCCCAACTCATAATTTACCCTCTTTCTCAAGTCTCAGGATCAGGGGATCCGGAATATTCAGCTGTTTGAAGGCATCCATCCGGATCTCGCAGGAGGGACACTTCTGACAGGGGACTTCCTTTCCCCGGTAGCAGGAAACCGAAAAAGTATAATCGGCTCCCCATTTCATTCCCCACTCAATAATTTCAGGCTTGGTTTTATCCATCAGTGGGGCATGAAGTGTGAAGGACTTACCGGTAACCGCTGCCGAGGTTCCCTGATTGATGGCCTGCTCCATTTTATCAACAAATTTCCCAGTGGTATCCGGATATTCCGGCGAGTCGATGACATTAAAGCCGGTGATAATATTGAATATCCCCCGGGATTCGGCATAGGCCGCGGTCACCGAGAGCATAATGCCATTGCGAAAAGGAACATAGGTAAAGGGAATTCCCTGCTCATTTCTGGACCGGGATAACGAATCCGGGATATCCCTGGTCTCATCGGTCAGGGCCGAACTGACCAGTTCATTCAGGGGCAGTTCAATGATCTGAAAAGGAATTCCCATGCCAACGGCTATTTTTTTCGCCATGAGGACTTCGATGACATGCCGCTGGCCGTAATTGAAAATCAGGGTTTCCACCCGGCTGTAGTATTTCATCCCCCAGTACAGAGCAGTGGTGGAATCAATTCCGCCGGAAAACAATAAAACCGCAGGGTCTTTCATCTTCTCCCGGACAAGCCTCTTAAGCCGGCATCCAGACAGGTTGCACTACTGGCACGACTATTTTATTTCGGACTGATACAGTTCCCATTCCTCGGTCTCTTCGTTTTCAATCAACTGATAAAGTTTGCCATCCTTTATGGAAAAGGGATAGGGTGTCATGGCCGTCTGAAACACAAAGGGGATAAATATTTTTTTCAAAAAATTACCGTTGCCGTCAAAGATGAAAAACTCATAGGTATCATCCTGGCGCCGGAAGGTCATGGCATAGATAAAATCATCCCGTTGAAAAATGGATACGATAGCCGGATAAGTATCGGGAAATACCGCCATTTTTTTTAGAACATCAAGATATTGCTTGGTCCGGGGATTGCTCTCGAGTTCTTTAAAGATTTTCTGTTTATCCGCCTCTCCGAATTTAACCCGATCGTAATCCCTTTTTATGACCATCAATTCCTTGACATCCATATCATAAACCTTGATGACAAATTCTTTACCCTCAACAATATAAAGTTTATTTTCAAAGGTCAGGAACTGAAGGGTGGAATTCAAAATCTTGATCACATTCTTGGTCGGCTGGGTATCCGACTCCCTTTTCAGGATGGTCTTTATTTTTTTCAACTGCGAATCATACAGGTTAATGCTCTCATAACGGGTATTGTCTTCCAGGCTGATGCTCACACCCACGTAATTCTTCCCCAAAGGCTGGTAATTGAAATTAATACCACCACTGGCCTTGATTTCCTTGATAAATTCCCCCTCCCGGGTGTAAAGGGAGATCTTTCCGAAGCTGTTGATGATCAAGTGATCCTGATGGGGAATAACGATTACAAAACGCAAAAACTCTCTGGGCCCCTCCCCGGCTTTACCAAATTTTTTGATGAAACGGTAATCCTGGCTGGAGTAAATGTAAACAGTGGTGTCTTCGGTGATATAAATCTGATCATCCTCGATCACCATCCGGCCGGGTTTGAGTATATCGGTGAAAGTAGCCACTTTCTTGGCCTGGATCAAGCCGGAACCCATAATCATGAATACCATCAACAATCCTATTATTTTCCTCATGAATCCTCCTTGGGTCTAAGCAATGTATAATTATATATGACCCGGTGTTCAAAATCAATCCATTGTATAGGTTGCAACCATAAGAATCTCATATGTTTCGTAACTTATTCATTCCACAGGCCTGTTTTTTGAATTGGCCGCATTATTCGATGGTTGAGATATGCAGATCCCAGGTTTCGTTTTCCAGGTCTTCGATCAATTGATATAACTTTCCGTTTTTCAAAGTGAGCGGATACGGTTCGAGCTCGTTCTGGTAGGCCAGCGGAATCCATTGTTCCTTTAAATATTTACCGTCCATATTATAGATATAAAACTGGTTTTTCTGATGCTCCTTTTTCCAGATCATGACGTAAATTAGGTCATCTATCACAAAAAAGGCCTGAATAGCCGGGTAATAATCCGGGAAGGTGACCGGTTTTAACAGAATTTCGTAGATATCCTTGGTTCTGGCGGAAGTCTTGAGATAGTGAATGACCTTGTCCTTGAAATCCTGGGTAATCTTTAATTTCTCATCTTTCACTTTGATGGTGAACAGCTTTTTCATCTGTGTGTCATATGCATCGATGAGGTTTTCCTGGCTTCCGGGAAGCAGGATTTTGTTTTCATATCCCTGAAAAATGAATGGTTTCCGAAGCACCTGTATCCCCTTGCCCGGCCCCTTCAGGCCGCTGTCCGCCCGGTAGATCTCTTTAATTTTTTTCAGGTTCTCGTCAAACAGGTTGACTGTGTTGAAAAGGGCATTTTGTTCGAAAGACTGGCCCAGGCCCAGAAATTGATTTCCCAAAGGTTGAAAATTAAAGAAATTGGGCATGGCTCTGATTTCTTTTAAAAATTCACCACTTTTACTGAAGTAAGATACCTTCCCCAGGCTGTTAATGATAATTTTATCGGTGGAAACATCAAGGGAAACCGGAACACGGGGGTGGAGGGCAAATTCCTGAGGGCCCTGGCCTTGCTTGCCGAATTTTTTCAACAGGCTGAAACCATTTAGTGAATAGATAAAAACAGATGTACCCTCGGTGACATAGAGCTGGTTATCATCCACGGAGATGGTTCCGGGTTTCAGGACCTCGGCCAGGGTGGCCACCTTGGAGGGGTATAGAAAAAGGGTTATCATCAGAATCAACAATAGTAGTATTATTTTTTTCATATTCATACTCCTTTAATAAAGACTGGGAAAACTGTTTTTTATATGACCACTGCTGTGCCGTAAACCAGTATCTCGGCAGCACTCTGCATAACATAAGATGTGGAAAAGCGGATATTTACAATGGCATTGGCGCCCAGGTCTTCGGCTTCCTCGATCATACGGTCCAGCGCCTGTTCCCGGGCCTCGGCCAGCATTTTGGTGTATTCGGAGATTTCCCCGCCCACAAAATTTTTGAGCCCGGCTATAATATCCCGGCCAAAGTGTCTGGCCCGGATAGTATTACCCTTGACCAGTCCCAAAATCTTCTTGATGTCTTTTCCCGGTATGCCATCGGTGTTAACCATAATCATTTTTCGACCTCCTTGTATCGTTCTCTTTTTCTGAAAAAAAGCTGTTCTCTCAGGATTGAGACAAAAACAATAATCCCACCGGCCCCGAAAATCAATACCCCGATCTTCAAGATCAAGGGGGTTTCGGGATTGAGGATCAAGTCTTTTATGGCCGGATAGGCTCCGATGCCGATTAAAATAATCAGGCCGATGGAGAGCACAACCCAGCCAATTTTTCTTTCCAGGCGGTTGTAAACTGAGGACCAGT
>DAOVIP010000469.1 GCA_030671465.1 Candidatus Aminicenantota bacterium
ATTGGTTAACTCAATATCAGATTCCTTCACTTTTCCCGGAACCGCGATAATCATCTCCAGTTCTTTGTCAGCATAGGTCCAGAAAGAGTTTCTCTCTTTTGGAGTGGTCTCGATCGGCCAGAAATTATCGTTTATAAAAAAGAGCCAGTATTTTTGATCTCCCACCCGAATAAAATTGTGAAAAGCAAAGGGATTTTCATTGGTTTGAAGATTCAAGAACTGGGTTTTTTCGGCAGGGAATAACCGGATGGGAAACGAAAGTCCGGCATAACGACAGGGATCAGGACGGTGCAAGCTGTACAATAAAACCGACGGAAGCAAAATCAGGGCAACTACCAAGGGTACCAGAAAAAATTTAAAAATCCGGTTTTTGAATCCCAGGAAAAAGAAGAAAGGTAAAATGATTAAAAAATACCGGTTCCCAACCGAACCACTCCCCCCAAAATAATTATCCGGGGCCAGTATGGTAAAAACCAGAATGGATAAAAATATGGCTACCAGTATGATCCAGTCATCAATCACTTTTCGCTGGAAGAAGAAAAGGATCAAAATAAAAAAAGCAGAAAAGAAATAGATGAACATTCCAGTGAAACGTCCAAAAAAATAATAGAACAGGTTGGTTATAGTGATCTGGGGAGTAAAATAGAACCTCTGCCAGTAATCATCGGTACTCATTTTTTGGCCGTGGCTGAAACCATAGCCCGGTTTTTCAAATGGAAATTGCTGATAAAAACTTCTGCGCTCCCCGCCCATGAAATTGAAATCACCGGTCTGGAGGAAATTAAACATAAAATATCCAGCACAAATTAAAATGGATATGAAGGTCAAGATCAGAAATTTTTTCCATTGCTTTCTAAACAGTAAAATCAAATAAAGAATTCCAATGGGAATCACCGGGGTTGCCTTAGAAAAAACTGCGGTTGCGAAAAAAAATGCAGAAAGGTAAATCCATTCAGGCCTCTTGAAGTGATAAAAAAAGAAGAACAAACCGGTAAAGATGATGAAGAAATTGAACAAATCAGAAGTTAACCAAGACATATAAACCGGTAATACCGTGGCCAGTATGAATATCAGGGTAAAGGCCAGGCTTTTTCCGGGAGGATGGTACTGGTTGAGCAGTAAATACCCCATCAGGATGGTCAGAAACATCATCAGGCCGTTGAATAAAAACAGACCTGAAACATCAAAGATCCTGAAAAAAGGAGCCGCAAACAGGGGATAGGCAAATGATTTGGCATAACTGAGTTCACCTTTGGGGCCCTTTTTCAAAAAGAGCCCTTCCGGTCCTCGCTCAAACCGTTCATATATTCGAATAATATCGTTCCGGGTATATTTTAAATCAAAATCATAGGCCAGACTCTGGGTAATGGCAAAATAGGAGCCCTCATCGCCATAGAACCGCCAGTTCATCCGCTTGCGCTGGTCAATGGCCAATGAGGAAAAAAGTAAAAAAAGGAGTAAAAAAATAAAAAAATAATTTATATTTTTTTTCACTCAAAAAGTGATAATATCTAAAAGCTGTTGACGGCCTTGTCTTCGTCCTCAAAAGTTTCAAAAACAGTAATCAATTTGGTTACGGACAACAGGTCATGAACTTTTTGAGTTAAATTTATTATTTTAACCATACCCCCTTCTTTCTTGAGAGTGGTATAGGACCTGACTACTTCTCCGAGGCCGGTTGAATCCAGGTAAGGAACCTGGTCAAAATTAAGAATTAATTTTTTTTCATTCGCTTTAATAGAGTCATTTATAGCTTCTCTTAGCTCATCAATTCCATCACCGATGAGAATCTTTCCTTTCAAATCA
>DAOVIP010000085.1 GCA_030671465.1 Candidatus Aminicenantota bacterium
CCCTGCTTGAGGGTGATATCGGGGATGCTGTCTTTGCCCAACTGAAGCGGGATGAATCCAGGCGATATTTAACCGTTCAGCAAAAACCCCTACCCCTGGACTGGAGGGAGTACCGAAATCTGATTGAAACCGGGAAAAAGCAGGAAGCCTATCTGAGGGTGGTCACCTGCATGGCCGGAGTCCCATTGGATGTTCTCAGCGAAACCACCCGAAAAATCCTCCGCTCACCCCACCGCTATATCGAAATCGAGGGAGAAACCGTACCCATTCCCCGGATCAACCCGACCATGTTTGGATTGCTCCAGCTTCTCCGAAAACTGAAATACCGGATCATGGTCATTTCCGCCAGCAATCACTTTTCGGTCCGGCTGGTGGCCGGAGAACTCCTTCAGATACCCAGATCCCAGGCCTTTGGTATCCGGCCCTTGCTGAAATATATCAAGCCGGAACCAACCCAAGAAAGAATCGCTGTCCTGACCGGAATCCTTCAGAAACCCATACCATGGGCCCGGGGTAAGGCCGAGGTCTATGCCAGGCATGCCGGCCAGGTCCCCCCCCTGATCACCGGTGGTGACAGTGAAACCGACATTTTTTTACTCAACCTCTCTCACCCCCTGGGGCTGGCCATCTGGGCGGGAAAGGACCAAAACCGGATCAAATCCCTGCAGAAAAAACTGGACCATCCTTGTAACCTGTACCCTTTATATCCGGAATAGAGAAACCGGAAATCATAAAAGTGATTGATAAAATATTTTCTTTGTGATATATTCATATCGTGAAATCCCTGACTGCCTTCGTTCTACTGGGATTATGCCTTTTTATGCTGCCTGCCCAGGATAATCCCATCATCTTTCTCCGCTTTTCTGATGCCATCTTCATAGATCCCGGAAAATCCCGCTGCCTGTATTCCGGGGAGGTCATTTCCAACATATTCGAAGGCCTGGTCCGCTACCAGGAGGGAGGCCAGGTTATCGAATCCTGCCTGGCCGAAAAGTGGCAAACCAGCCCGGACGGAAAAACCTGGACCTTTACCCTGCGCAGGAGTGTCTATTTCCATAACGGCCGTGAACTGGATGCCGGTTCAGTGGTTTATTCATTTCGAACCCGTATGCAGCACAGTAATGAATACTCGAAATGGAAACTGTTTTTCCCATATATAAAAAGCATAAGGGCCAGGGGAAAATACCGGGTGGAGATTAAACTCAACCGGACATTTGCCCCCTTCCTGGCCGCGCTTACCGATACGGTGGCCTTTATCGTATACAAGGGATCATATGACCATCCGGTTTTTCAGCCCATCGGAACCGGGGCCTTCAAATTCCAGAACTGGGTGAAGGGTCAATACATCGTGCTGGAAAAAAATCCGCAATACTGGGAACACCCGGTTCAAACATCCAAGCTGATCTTCAAGGTAGTGGAAAATCCCGTCTGGAGAATCGAACAATTGAAAAAGGGAAATGCCGACGTGATAGCCATTCGTTCGGCCAACGAGTACAATCAATTTTTGGGAATCCGCAACATCATCATTGCCACCACACCCAGCCAGGGAACTTCCTTCCTGGCCTTCAATACAACCAAGAAGCCCTTTAATCAGGTGCTGGTAAGAAGGGCATTTGCCCATCTCATCGATAAACAGGTCATGATTCGGCAAATATTCCAGCAATTCGCCACCCCGGCCCGCACTCCCCTGCCCCCTCAAATCTTGGGTTTCAATGACCAGATCAACCATTCCCCCTTCAGTATTCAAAAATCCAGAGAGCTACTGCGCCAGGCCGGCTATGCCAATGGATTTTCCTGTGCCCTTTACTTTCTGGAGGGAGATCTGGGAGAGCAAAAGATTGCCGATTGTTTTGTCAGAAATGCCAGACAGGTGGGCATAACCATAGAAAAAAAACCCTATCCGTTTCAGATATTGTTTGAAAAGATCAAGAATGGGGAACATGATATGATCATCCGGGGGTGGGTGGCCGGACCGGATCCGGATATCTTTCTATATGCCAACTTCACCATGGAAGACGGTAATTCGAACTGGGCCTTCTATAAAAATCCCGATTTAATCGCCCTGCTCAAAGAAGCCAGGCAGGTATTGAGCAATTCCCTGAGAATAACCCTGTACCGCAAGGCCCAGGAAATCATTTACCAGCAGGTCCCCTGGATTCCCCTCTATCATCTAAACCACCTGATCATCCACACCAAACAGGTTAAAAATCTCTTTTTTAACTCCAATTCCCATATCATTTTCAAGAACAGTTATAAAAACAAACCTTAATCACGCTGTTTTTTCAGCCATTTTGCCCTTTACCGTAAACATCCGGTACAGTACCGGTACCACAACCAGGGTCAGGACCGTTATTGATGATTGTTTCGGATTTGGATTTGGGTTTTCGGGTCTATTGAGAGAGCAAAATCAGTTCTGGTTTTCTTCAAGGAATCCGATTGCTTTGGTGGGACACTTACCTACCCACTGCATGGCTTCCTCATTCTCCAGGATATCAAGGTTGTTAATCAGGGAGAGATTGTTTTCCACCACGATCTCGCCGTTCTGGGCACCTTTGGTGCAGATCATGCAGCCCGTGCATGCATTTTTACAATTCTTCCGGGAACTCTTGGGATTGTCCAGGGACATGCAGAACACGAAGAATTTTCGGGAAACCGGGTGGAGTTCCAGTAAATTTTTAGGGCAGGCCTTCACACACAAACCGCAGGCCGTACACTTCTCCCGGTCCACTACCGGAAGCCCCTCTTTGTCTATATGCAGGGCATCAAAATTACACACGTCCACACAATCGCCGTAACCCAGGCACCCGTAGCTACAAAACTTATCCCCACTCTGGACCAGGGAGGCGGCATAACACTGCCGGATACCCCGGTATTCGGCCTTTCTCTGGGCCGCTGTTTCGGTCCCGCGGCAGAGCAGCACCACTACCTGTCTTTCGGTTTCAATGATTTCCACTCCCAGCATCTGGGCGATTTCCTGGGCGGTTTCAGAACCTCCTACCGGACAGCTGTTGGCATCGACCTGGCCGCTGGCAATGGCTTCGGCCAGGGCCCGGCAGCCCGGATACCCGCAGGCCCCGCAATTGGCCCCCGGCAGAACTTCTTCAACCTGATCGATTCTGGGATCTTCCTCTACTTTGAATTTATTTTTTGCAATTGACAGGCCATAGGCAAAAAACGCACCCAGTATCCCCATGGTCAGGATGGATATGGCTATATTGAACATATTGTCTTCCTCATTCCGGTTTCAGGCTCGACTTGATCATCAGATTAACCCGGCAAATCCCATGAAGGCCAGTGATAAAATTCCGGCCACGATCAGGGTAATGCCCGCTCCCTTCAAAGATTCCGGTATGTCAGCGGTCTCCAGTTCTTCCCTTATCCCGGCCATGATCACCAGGGCCAGAGTGAATCCCACGCTGGCTCCCAGGCCGAAAACCAGACCCTGGATAAAGCTGTATTCCCGCAGGGAAATAAACAGGGCCAGTCCCAGAATAGCGCAGTTGGTGGTGATCAGGGGAAGGAAAATCCCCAGGGCCCGGTATAGCGGTGGGCTGATCTTCTTGATGACCATTTCCACAAACTGCACCAGGGAGGCAATCACCAGGATAAACACTACATATTGCAGTATCTCCAGGTGAAAGGGAATCAGGATTAAATGGTTGACCAACCAGCTGATCACCGAGGTGATGGACATCACAAAAATGACGGCCAGCCCCATGGAAAAGGCGGCATCAATCTTCTTGGATACGCCCAGAAAGGGACAGATTCCCAGGAAATAACTCAGTACAAAATTGTTGATGATGGCCGCCGATATAAAAAGCAGTATCAATTCCATTTTCACACCACTCCTTTATTGGCCCTGTTTTTGATTACCCCGGACACGCCCAGGATAATACCCAGCATGAAAAAAGCGCCCGGGGGCATGATCATGATTACCCAGGGTTTGAAAAATGCGGGCATGAGCTTAATGCCGAACCAAGTCCCGTAGCCCAGAATTTCCCGGAAGGATGACAGCAGCACCAGGGCGATTAAAAAACCCAGGGACATTCCCATGGCATCCAGCAGGGACATTTTGACCGTGTTCTTTGAGGAAAAGGCCTCCTGCCGGCCCAGGATAATACAGTTCACAATGATCAGGGGAATAAAAGGCCCCAGTGCCTTGGAGATATCGTAAAAATAAGCAGCCAGGAACCGGTCGGCCAGGGTGACAAATGAGGCAATAATCACAATATAGGAGGCAATCCTCACCGATCCCGGTATCCACTTCCTGAAGGTTGATACCATCAAAGAAGACATGATCAGCACGAATGATGTGGCCAGTGCCATGGCCAGGCCGTTCACCACCGTAGTGGTCACGGCCAGGGTGGGACACATGCCCAGCAGTTGGACCAGGACCGGGTTGTCATTCCACAATCCCTTGGCAAATTCAAAAGCCGGAGTTCCTTTTTTCATTTTATTTCACCCTATTTTGTTTGATTTTTTGATGTCCTCGAAGCCTTTTGAGGTTGTCATTGATAATGGACAGCAGCTTTTTAGTAGAAATGGTTGCCGCCGATATGGCCTGGATCATGTTACTGCCAGGCATTGGTTTCTTATTTTTGACAAATCCGATCACCTTGAGAACCGAGAGTCCCTTGAACTGGGCCCGGAAATCCTCTTTCTTGATGTTATCCCCCAGTCCCGGGGTTTCCTTCTGTTCCAGGACCTCGATTCCCAGCAATTTTGAAATGGCCGGATCCGTGGCAGCAATGATGGAGATCTTGTCCTGAAAACCCGAACCGGACAGGATGAATCCCCAGCCCATCAACTGCTGGTCCTTCAATCCCCGGTAGACAACGAATTTGTCCCCTTTTTCCTGGATTTCTATTTTCTGGAAATCTGCGGCCCCGGGAATCAACTGTTTCAGTCCGGTTTTGATGGCCCTGACCTTGTTAACCTCAATTTTGGGCTTGGTGAAGTTGTCTACCACCGCTAATGAGCCGCCTGAAATGACCGCGATCAGTGACAGTACAATCACCATTCTCAAGGATTCATTCATTTTTGACCTCCCCGAAAATCCTGGGCCTGGTATAGCGGTTCAGTAGAGGTACAAAACTGTTCATAAATAGAATGGCAAACATGACCCCTTCCGGTAAACCGCCGAATATCCGGATAATCATGACCATCAGCCCGATTCCGATTCCGAAAATAACACTTCCCAGCGGGGTGATCGGCGAGGATACCATGTCAGTGGCCATGTAAAAACCGCCTAACATCAAACTGCCTGAGAATAGATAAAACATCGGATCCGCATATTTCTGGGGATCGATCAGGTGCAGTATTCCGGAAAACACAAGGACCGTTGAAAATATGGAAACCGGGATTCTCCAGTCTGCCATTTTCATCAGCAGCAGAATCACCCCGGTGATAAGGATCAGTATTGCCGAGGTTTCTCCAATACTGCCGCCTACATTACCCAGAAACACCTTTTTCAGGGGGGTTAGATCATTGGAGAACTTCAGGCCTCCCAGGGGCGTGGCCGTGGTTATGGAATCCAGCCTGAAAAAGAAAGGCTTGACCCAGGTTGTCATATCCAGGGGAAATGAGGCCTGGAGAAAGGCCCGCCCCACCAGGGCCGGGTTGAAGATATTGAAGCCTATCCCACCGAAAACCTGCTTGCCAATGGCAATAGCCACCATCGAACCCAGGGCCACTTCAAACAGGGGCAAGGTGGGGGGCAGGGTGAGTGCTAACAAAATCCCGGTAATCACGGCTGACCCGTCCCAGATTGCAGAAATATCTTTTTTTCGCAGTTTTAAAAAAACAAATTCGGTGATCATGGCCACTGCCGTGCTCAGCAGAATGCGCACCAGGGCATGGGTACCGAAAAAATAAACCCCGGCAACGCACATGGGCATAAGCAGGGCCACCACTGTATACATGACTTGAGGAGTGCTTTTTCTACCTTTTAAATGTGGTGAAGACTCCAGGACAGGATATAATTGATCGGTCATTTTTTATCTTTGACTTCCTTTTTGATTTCAATGATCCGGTTTTTAGCCACACGGATCCAGTGAACCAGGGGGATATTGGAGGGGCACACAAAGGAACAGCAACCGCATTCGATGCAGTTGAGGGCGCCATATTCCTCGGCCTTGTCCCAGATATCATTCCGGGCATAGCGGGCAATCTTGGTGGCTACCAGAAACATGGGACAGTTATGGACGCATTCCGCACAGTTGATGCAATTATATTCTTTTCTGGGTTTGGCTTTGCCCACCACCAGTATTCCCGAAGTGGCCTTGGTCACCCCTACCTCGGGATTGAACTGGGCCACGCCCATCATGGGCCCGCCCATCAGGATCTTTCCCACCTCTTTAGAAAATCCGCCCAAATGCTCGAATAAAAAAGAAAAGGGAGTACCGATCCGGACCATCAGGTTAGCCGGCCGGGAAAGGGCATCCCCGCTCAGGGTCACCACCCGTTTATATAGCGGTATTTTTTTTACCACGGCTTCGTATACAGCTGCGGCCGTACCCACGTTGGATACCACCACCCCCACATGCAGGGGGAGTTTGCCGGGCGGAACCCGGATACCCAGTACTGCATCGATGAGCATCTTTTCAGCGCCCTGGGGATATTTGGTTTTAACCGCCCTGACCCGGATGGAAGGTTCATCCTTACACAACTCGGTCAGCTTTCCGATGGCATCGGGCTTGTTGGTCTCGATACCGATGATGGCCTTTTCCGCAGCCACGGCTTTCATGATGATTTTCAAACCGGAAACAATATTTTCACCGGCTTCCAGCATCAGACGGTGGTCAGCGGTCAGAAAAGGTTCGCATTCACAGCCATTCAACACCACGGTTTGGATCTTTACTCCCTCGGGGGGGATGAATTTAACTGCAGTTGGAAAAGCCGCACCCCCCATGCCCACGATACCGGCCTGGCGGATGGAATCGATGATCTGTTTTGTGGATAAAGATTGATAATCAACCACAACAGCAGGATCGAAATCCAGTTCTTCGACTTCCTCGGTCTGGATTTCAATGCAGGTGTCTGAAGCCGACAGAGGGCTGGCTGCATTGCTCACGCTTTTGACCATACCTGTCACGCTGGAGTGAACCGGGGCCGAGACAAAAGCGTCGGCCCGCGCAATGACCTGGCCGGTTTTGACCCGGTCTCCCTTGGCCACCAGTGGTTGCAGAGGAGCACCAATATGCTGCCGAAGCGGGATGATTACCTTGGGAGGCAGGGGTGCTTCCTGTATGGCCAGGTTTTCGGACAACTCTTTGAATTCTTCAGGATGAATACCTTGTTTAAATGTTCGTGTTTTCAACGTTTTTCTCTTCTTTTTGAGTACTGCCGGAGGGGGGAATCGAACCCCCACAGGGCTAAGCCCCGTCAGATTTTGAGTCTGATGCGTCTGCCAATTCCGCCACTCCGGCAGGCGATGGATAATTATAGTAACTCAGGTCTTTTTTGTCAATGGAAATTCCCAACAAAATCCCTTAATTAAAGCAAAAAACCTTTATTCTTC
>DAOVIP010000255.1 GCA_030671465.1 Candidatus Aminicenantota bacterium
CAGCGGTGATTCTATGTTTCCCACCTTTTCCGAGGGGGACCTGGTCCTGTTTGACCGGAACCCGGATAAATTGATCAATCCCCATGATGATCATATTTATATAATCAACACCAATCCCTTTTCCGAAGATCTGGCCCTGACCATCAAAAGGGCCATCATCAAAGAAAATGACCTGTGGTTAATTCCGGATAACAGCCAATACCGCACCGAGACCATTGAAATGGATGAAAAATCTTCACCGCTTCAGTATGTCCTGGGTGTGGCTATCTGGGTGGGTAAAGAGTTGAAGTAATAAAAAAAGAAATATCACGATTTTTTCGAACAAACCCTATACATTAATCTGAAAATAGTATATCATTTGTCAGAAAATGTTCTTGTTCTTGAGAGATTCGAATTGATGGAGTTTGGCAAGCAGCCGATAAAACTAATTCTGGAAGATGGAACCGTTTTTGAGGGATATTCGTTTGGTTCCCCAAAAAATGTTAGCGGTGAATTGGTTTTCAACACCGGTATGGTGGGATATCCCGAAACCTTAACCGATCCGTCTTACCGGGGTCAGATCCTGGTTTTAACCTATCCTCTGATCGGGAATTACGGGGTTCCGGGTGATGAGCGGGAATATGATCTGAGTAAGTACTTTGAATCCGATCAAATCCAGGTTCAGGGCCTGGTGGTGGCAGAATATTCCTTTCGGTATTCACACTGGAATGCCAAAAGATCGCTGTCTGAATGGTTGATAGAGCAGGGGGTCCCGGCCATCTACGGAGTGGATACCCGGGCCTTGACCATCAGGTTACGCGACCAGGGCACCATGCTCGCCAAGATTGTCCGGGATGATGCCCGGGATATTGAATTCACGGATCCCAACAAGCAAAATCTGGTTGCTGAAGTCAGCGTTAAAGAACCGGTGTTTTATAAAAAAGGAAAAAGCAGAATTGCCCTGGTAGATTGCGGGGTTAAAAACAATATTATAAAAGCATTTTTGAAAAGAGATATAACCGTTATCCGGGTTCCCTGGGATTGTGATTTTACCCGGGAGAGAGTGGATGGAATTCTTGTATCCAATGGGCCCGGTGATCCCATGATGTGTGCGGAAACCATTGAGAATGTAAAAAGAGCGTTAACCCTGAATCTTCCCATTCTGGGAATTTGCCTGGGATCACAGATATTGGGCCTGGCCGCCGGAGCCAGAACCTACAAACTCAAATATGGACACAGAAGTCAGAATCAACCCTGTAAGGAAAGCGGTACCAAAAGATGTTATATCACTTCTCAAAATCATGGGTATGCCCTGGACGCGGACACGCTTCCCCAGGATTGGCGGGAATGGTTTGTGAATAACAACGATCAGACCAACGAGGGCATCATTCATATATCGAAACCCTTTTTCGGAACCCAGTTTCATCCAGAGGCTTCCCCGGGTCCGGATGACACGGAATTTTTATTTGATATGTTTTTGAGGGCGGTTACCTCATGAAAACGCATGCCACCGGTTTTAAAAAAGTGTTAATCCTCGGGTCCGGTGCCATTCAAATCGGTCAGGCCGGAGAATTCGATTATTCCGGGAGCCAGGCTATTAAAGCCCTGAAAGAAGAAAAAATCGAAACCGTCCTGATTAATCCCAATATCGCCACCATTCAGACCTCCAGTCATATGGCGGATAAAATCTATTTTCTACCACTGGAGAAGCATTTTGTCGAAGCGGTAATCGAAAAAGAGAAGCCCGATGGGATCCTGCTCGGATTTGGAGGTCAAACAGCTCTGAATGTGGGGGTGGAGCTTCATGAAAAGGGTGTTTTACAACACCATGGGGTTGAAGTACTGGGAAGCCTGGTAAAATCCATAAAGAATACCGAAGACAGAGAGCTTTTCAGTCAAAAGTTAAATGAAATCAATCTGAAGTATCCCCGGAGTCGGGCTGTCAATAATATATCAGAAGCCGGGCGTGCAGCTAAAGAGATTGGGTATCCGGTTATGCTGCGTATTGCCTATGCGCTGGGGGGGCTGGGTTCCGGAATTGTCCATCATCAGGAGGAACTGGTGGAATTGGCTCAAAAAGCCTTTTCCCATGCCGATCAGATTTTGATAGAGGAATATCTGGGCGGATGGAAAGAACTTGAGTATGAAGTGGTCCGGGATGGCTTTGACAATTGTGTGGTGGTTTGTACCATGGAGAATGTAGATCCCATGGGTATACATACCGGTGAAAGTATCGTGGTGGCGCCAGTTCAGACCCTGACCGCTTCGGAAAATTTTAAATTGCGCGAGCTGGCCATCCGCACCATCCGACATCTGGACATTGTGGGAGAGTGTAATATTCAGTTTGCTTTTGATCCCCGATCCGATGATTACCGGATCATTGAGGTAAATGCCCGTTTGAGCCGGAGTTCGGCTTTGGCTTCCAAGGCAACCGGGTATCCCCTGGCTTTTATTGCCGCAAAACTGGCCGTTGGTTTCAGCCTCACTGAAGTCGAAAATAAAATCACTGGTCAAACCTTTGCCTGCTTTGAGCCGGCCATGGATTATATCGCCTTGAAATATCCGCGTTGGGATTTGCAAAAATTCAGGAATGTGAAACTCAACCTTGGTTCTGAAATGAAATCTGTGGGCGAGGTAATGGCCATTGGTAGAAATTTTGAAGAGGTGCTCCAAAAAGCCATTCGAATGCTGGATAACGGCATGATAGGTCTCGTCGGCAATCCGTTACGGTTTGAAGACCTTGACAAGGAGTTACAGCAACCCACAGATCAGCGAATGTTAGCTATGGCTGAAGCCTTCAAAAGGGGCTATTCAATCGATAGGGTACACGATCTGTCAAAGGTGGACCGATGGTTTCTTTATAAAATAAAAAACCTGGTTGACATCGATAAAAAGTTAGCTGAATTTAATCTGGGAAACATTCCCGGTTCCCTTTTAACAGATGCCAAGCAAAAGGGATTTTCGGATCGCCAGATTGGTTATATTCTGGGTGTCAGTGAAAATGATGTTCGGGAAAAGAGAAAATCCATGAACATTCATCCATTTGTCAAGCAGATTGATACACTGGCCGCTGAGTATCCTGCCCAAACCAATTACCTGTACCTTACCTACAATGCCAGCTGTGATGATCTGGATTTCAGTGAAAAAAACAAGGTGGCAGTATTGGGCGGAGGCCCCTACCGGATCGGTTCTTCGGTTGAGTTCGACTGGTGTTGTGTTAATGCTGTCATGACCCTGAGAAAGATGGATTTCAACACCATTATGATTAATTGCAATCCCGAAACCGTCAGTACCGACTATGATATCTGTGATAAGCTTTATTTTGATGAGCTGACTCTGGAAAGGGTGCTGGATATAGCTGAAAAAGAAAATCCCCTGGGCATAATCGTATCCATGGGCGGACAGGTCTCCAACAACCTGGTTCTGCCATTACATGAAAACGGAATCAACATCTTGGGAACTTCTCCCGACAACATTGATCGGGCAGAAAACCGACACCGCTTTTCTCAGTTGCTGGATGAATTGAAAATTGATCAACCGGACTGGAAAGAATTGATTGATTTGGAGGGAGCGGAATCTTTTGCGGATAATGTGGTTTATCCGGTCCTGATCCGGCCCAGTTATGTGTTGAGCGGTGCAGCCATGAGTATTGCCCTGAACCGGGAGGAACTCCGGGAGTATCTTAAAAAAGCTTCCAAGATCAGCCCCGAGCATCCGGTGGTTATTAGTAAGTTTTTGACCGAGGCCAAGGAAATTGAAATTGATGCGG
>DAOVIP010000430.1 GCA_030671465.1 Candidatus Aminicenantota bacterium
AGCATGTCACTGATTTTTTGTTGAATTTGCGCTTTTTTGAATCGGGCTATTTTCAGAGGCTCGGCTAATATCCGGTAAATACTGAAGGTCGGGTTCACCGCCAAATAGGGATTCTGAAACAGGATCTGGTTTCTTTTTCTAAATTCCCTGGTATTGACCTGGTCGAGGCTTGTGCTTTTGTAGCGGATGTGGCCGGAATCAAAATCCTCCAGTTTAAATAAAATTCTGGACAGGGTGGATTTACCGGAGCCAGAAGGTCCGACCAGGGCATTTATTTTGTTTTCATACAGTTTTAGGTTGATTCCCTTCAATGCATGAAATGTTTCTTTTTTCCATGTAAATGATTTCTTTTGATATGACTTGACAACCTTCCTGCATTCAAACCGGACAGGGATATCTTTAGAAATTGGGGATAGATGTGATAATATAACACTCTGGCCGGTCATCAACCAGATTGTAATTTAAACCGCTTTATATTTCAAGAAGATATAACCAGATCCAAGGTATTTCATTCAATAATAAACCGATTGAGGTTATTACCAGAGGTTATTGGATTTCTATTCTTTATTTTTTTATATATTTCAGAGCCTGGTTAACTGCTTTGAGCAGGGGTTTAACCGATATCTTGGAACCCACAGCTTTTTTCATCCATAGTTGAGGAATGATGTTTCCTGTAGCACATAATCTTTCCATTTCCTGGGCTATGTTTTTATCTTTCATCCAATCTTCAATCTGGAACTGGATTATATGGCCGATGGCGTAATCCGGCAGATATAACGGGTAGGCAATCATATGGGAATAAATGGCCAGTATTGGCTGGTCTTTAATCCTGAAAACCGGAGCATAGTATTTGTTCCATATTTCTTTGGCAATGGATATTATGGCTGCTCTAAATTGAGCCGGTGTGGCATCGGGATGTTGATACATCCAGTTCCAGGCCTTCATATCAACCAGAGATACGCCCATGATTTCATACGCATTCCAGAAAATATCCAGGGCTTTTAAATGATGCTCATTGGTTTTGTCCCGCTTAATTCCCAGAATATCCAGATCTCTATCTTGAAAAATATAGGCAAAACATTCGGTAAAAGCTGCATTGGGAACACCGTTCAGTGCATAATAATCCACATCATGAAGTGTCAGGGTTTGCTCGACAGTGTGTCCCAGCTCATGCACGGCAATGTTAAATCCTTTGTAATTCATTCCCCCTTTGGGTACCCGGGTTCTCAGACGGGATTTGGCGGTTTTCATGGCAGCTCCTGCTGCATGTCCGGCTCCGCGTGAAGCATCAACTTGAATTTTTCCAGCTATAAATTTTGCCCGCTCTTTTGTCCAGCCCAGTTTTACCAGTATCTCTTCTATTCCTGTTTCAAAAGCCTGTGTATTCGGATACTTCTTCGAAACCATCTTATCCAGTTCTTCTTCTGGAATTTTGGTTAAACTTTTAAATCCTGGATACCAGATGTCAAAAGCATGCAATCGGCGTTTTAACCTTCTTCTGATTAATCTTGACACTTTTTTTACTTCTTTTGATGAAAGTAATTCTTTGAATAATGTCTCGACCTCAGCTTCAGGGATTTCCCGGTTGGATTCGAATCTTCTTTTGATAAAATTAGGAAAAAAAGGATTATGTTGATCAGCCATCCTGATGGCCTTAAATACATCTAATAAGTTCTGGTATCGGGTATCAGGTTCAGGACCGGCTGCGACTTCTTTCCCATTTTTATATACCTTATTGGAAAAAGGATTCCACTGTAATGATGCGTTATTTATTACCTTTTCAGGAATTTCTTGTTTGATGATGCGTTCCATGACTTTATAAATCATCTTTTGCTTGAAGAGTCCCTGCGGGTCTTTATATCTTGCTTTTAATTCATCCCGGATTCCCCAATGGGTAATGAGTTTCAGCTTTTCAGGAAAATAGGATTTCATTTGTTCATCGATCAATTTACCCATGAAAATATTGTACTGAGCGATGTAGGTGTCAGACTGAGTCATGATATTGGATATTTTTTGGTTTATCATAGCAGGAGTACGGGAAGAGAACTGACTCCCGGTCCTGGCATAAGCCCACTCTCTCCGGTTCCATATTTCCCCCTTACTGATTAATTCATCAAGCGAGTAGTGGGGGAAATTCAAAAGAACAATAAAGGCAATTTTATTTTTGAAAAA
>DAOVIP010000020.1 GCA_030671465.1 Candidatus Aminicenantota bacterium
GATAGAAGTCCTTTAATTTATAACCTCCCCACACCTTCACCTCCGGATGGGCCTCACCGCAGATTTCAATAAGAGCATCATCCAAACCATTCAGACGGTAAGATAAGCGGAAGGGATGTTTTTGCTTAAAAGTGATAAATCGCTTTATAAATGTTGCCACAGACCAGGCCGCCTTATTTATGTTTTCACTGAAATCAAGCCATTGACTCTTCCATTCATATCTGTGGTTTATATTAAAATTGCTTACGTTTTTCGGAAGATAAGAATGATTGAAAGTCTTTAAAAATTCAATCATGATCCGGTACACATTGAAATCAATTTTTGCTCTTGGTTGATTGAAGGTTGGCCTCAACTCCAGATTGAAACAAAAGTGATCATGTTTCCCAAATTGATCCCTGCGGAATCGAATTCCATTTGCTTGTTTGGCCGGAATTTTAATGAGTAATTTTCTGGTCCTCTGCATTTGTTCAGAGTATGCTGGATTACGATTTTTCAATCCATTCAGTTTGTCGACCAGAAACACCAGTAATTCATCCATTTCATGATAGGCGGCCACAATCACAAAATGCCTGGCTCTGAATCCCAGGCTCCTGAATAAATACCCCGGTTTATTGACCCTGTCGAAAGTAAACTCATATTGGTTGAACCTGTTTTTCCAGGCCTTGAAATCGACAGAACCCGAGACCTCAAAACAGACCCGGTAGGGAATGAACATTAGGAATGCCCCTCTCACCTCTCCCTGCACAAGGTAAGTAATGTTATAAGATAACTCAACCCCGGACAGACCGGTAAAACCAATAATGATAAAAAAGCATATCAACCGTTTCATTTATGAAATCTCAAAGCCGGGATTAAGTTCCGGGACCTTCTATAAAAACTTGTCTGGAAAAAGGATCAAAAGAGACAATCCAATTTTCCTTGAACACCTGTGGTCCTAAAACCACATCAGCAGTCAAGCCGGAGAGCCGGCGGTAAAATCTTTCAAAAGACCATACTTCAATATTCTTTCTGTCAAATCGCCACTGGCCCAGAAAGACAGATATCGGGGCTTCAAAGAAACGGTATACTTTGCCATTGGAAAGATATCTTATTTTGGGTTTCAGCGGTAAACGGAGAATCTGGGCAAAACTCAGTTTAACCGCAATGTCCTCTGCTCCGGTCTCAATGATCCCCAGGCCATTCATTTTCTGGTTCACCATTACCGGGAGAAAAACCTGTTCATACCCATACCAGGGTAACCTGACATATTCTTCAGGCCTCAGATTGGCCAGATAACAGTCAAATGCAGCCTTCGTCCTTAAAACCAGTTGCCTTTTCTTTCCATCCAGGGATATGACCCGGTTGCGGATAAAAATCGGGTTCAAATTCCCATCAAAAAAATCAGACCGGGGCTTGGGGATATAAAAACCGATCAAATGATGGAGCTGAAACGACTCAAAATCCAACAATTCGGTATAAACACGATATCCATCAAGGGCCTGAGCCTCGGTTCCGATAATGGCTGTGGTTCTCCCACCGATCTTCAACTTCAAATTATCATATAACTCCCGATCATGGATCATCCATCCGGTGGCATTTCCGGTATCCAGTATAATCCTGAATGGCCTACTTTTACCCGTTCTGAAATTGATGAAAAAATAACCATTGTCGGGTGTTCCGGCAAAAGGCAAGGTAACGGTATCGGCTTCCGTGGTGGTTTCAAATAACTTTTCTTTCCTGATGCTCTTATAGAGGCGTGCACTGGCCTTTAAATTTTCAGCGGTCTGTTTATCACTCTTCTTCATCCATTTGGCCCGCTGATTATACCAGTTGAACATTTTGGGCAGGTTTCCCACCGCAGAGAAAATTTCCACCCCAATCAAAAAAACCTGAAAGGAATGGACCAAATTGGGATTGCTTTTTAGAAAATGATCAAACAACTTTTCTGACTTTCCATACTGCTTCAGATAGAGAAGCAATAACATTTTGGCCAGCATGGCATTCGGGGTATTGCCATCCAGTTCCAGAGATTTATCGAGAATATCCTCCGCTTTGTCCAGATAGCCTGAGGAAAGGAAAACCCATCCGGCACAGGCATATATCCTGCTTCGGTGGGATTGTTCAATATCTATCTGCTTTATTTTTTCTCCTGCCAGGTTATTCCGCCCGGTTCTGGCCAGACATTCGATAAACAAGAGTTTTTCATCCAGTGATAGGGATTGATAATTTCTTTTCTGAAAACAATCAACAATTTGGATGAAATCAGCATCCCAGTAAGCCTGGTTTAGATCAATTCTCGCTCTTGAATCAGGCAGAAGCGGTAATGAAAAAAGAGTAAAGGCCATCATAATGGCCAGACATTTTATCCAAGACATTCCGTTTAAAAAAAACATGAAAGAACTCGCTCTTTATGAAGCCATTATAATATAAGCAAAATAAAAATCCATACCATTGAAATTTTAAAATGATTAATTGGCTATGCTTCTATCGAAATATTTACTCGCATGGTTTTATGAATCATGTCGACATTGACAATCTGAATTTGAATACCTTCGTTCTTTTCCATCAGGTTCAGTTTCATGGTTATTTCCTGCAATTGCTTAACCGAGAGAAAACCCGGATAATCCAACTCCGCCCGGATTTCAGCGTAATCTCCCCGGTCAAAATGATCTATACGTAAAACTGGGAAACCGTATCTTTCAAAGGTTCCATAAATAATCTCCGGATACAATGTGCTTTTCATTTAATTCAAATGGATTGAAATCAAAGACCGTTTTACCCGGTCACCCAATCTGTTCATATATATACTACAATGAAGATTGAAATTCAACTGGATTCAAAAATGGCTTCTGATCTTCAAAAAGAGAATCTCATCAAACATCCAATCAAAACCTCAAGCAAACAGGCAGTAAAATGAAAACCAGGAGCCAGAGCATGCTCCAGAAGCTCTTTTTGAAGTTTTTCCAATGGATGACACCAACAGCGGTCAGGATTAGGAAAATCAAGGTTATTCCAATTCCCATCAGCAACGAGAACCAATCTGAAATTTCAATACCCAGTAGTTCAAACAACCAGAAAAATGGGATAACAAACAATGTTTTTTTAAAATCGAAAAATAAGAAGAGCCCAAAATAGTATAAAAATCCCAGATAGAAACCCTTTCCGTAAAGTATGGCCAACCACAATATCAAGAACAAAGGGAGATAAAAATAGATCATGAAGGGTATTTTCAGAAACCGGGTCGATTCCAGCAAATTATCCACATACGAAATCGATTTACCTGACATCACCTGTGCTTTTGTATCCAATGAATGTTCCGTTCCTGAGGAATCCAGAAGGAAGGACAGTAATGCCGTGCCAAAGAATTTTATCTGAAGGGTATCTTCCCGCTGTATTTCTATCACATCCTGGGGCAATAATTTTACCCAGGTTAAACCCGATTCAACCAGAACCGCCAGCCGGCCAAGTTCCACAAATGTATTCGGTCCTGAATTTGAAATTAAAAAAACCGCCGGATTGAGAAATGTATAATATGAGACAACAGCCAAAGATCTGGCCCGGGTATCCGAATATTTCAACAACCTCTGTCTGGCCTGTTCATAGGAAGACAGGCCCATAAAAAAAAAGTTTTTGGGCTCAACTAGAGGAGTACTCTTTAATTCCAATTTGGTCATTTGCCAGATGAAAGAAAAATTGAGAAAACGAATGACAATCAGTATTAGCAGGCTCACCATTAAAACCAAAAATGATTTCTTTTTTTTACTCGACCGGATGGGTGATTGACTATAAAGCGTCCCTGCCTGATTTTCCATAATCAATTTATCCTCTGATTCCCTGATATAAATCCTGTTTCTACTACTCTAAATTATACTTTTTTATCTTTGAAATGTAAATATTTTTAATGTTAAATAATTTAACACCATTTTAATATTGGATTAATGCCGAGCCAACAGCCTGTTTTAATAACCATTGACAATTCAATAGGCTTTCAGTATGATACCATCAAGTAGAGGCATCTCCATGCAATCATATCGAATCATTATTGTTATCAGCATACTCCTGACAGTCACCATTATTGCCCTGTATATTCACTTTTTTGTCATTAACAAAAGCAATGATCACCAAAAACCACTACTTACCGCTCAGGCAGAAGGTAAGCCACCGCCCGCAAAGAAACCTTCAACTGAAAAAAAACCCCTCCCACCAACCGACTTTCCCCCGATGAATAACAGTGACAATTTTATACAAGAAAGCTTGAAAAGCGCTTCCCCACTGCCAGAATTCCGGAACTGGTTGAAGGAAAAGGATATCATCAGGCGGTTTGTGGCCATTGTGGATAACATGGTCAACGGAGAAAGTCCGGCTGTCAACCTGAAATTTTTAAAACCTGAAAAAACCTTCCAGATCATCAAAAACAAAAATGACCTGATCCTGGACCCAAATAACTATATCCGCTATGATCGGATGATCACAATAATTACTTCCCTGAACACCCAAACCCTCATCAATCTATTTCAACAGATTGAGCCGCTGCTGGACGAAGCTTACCAGAAATTGGGATACCCGGGGGGGAATTTCAGGCCCGCATTCTTCCGGGCCCTGAGAGTGGTATTGGATATCCCCGTTATCAACTCTCCCATCTTACTGGAAAAAAAAGTGATCACCTATTCCTTTGAAAAACAGGAACTTGAAAATTTAAATCCTGCCCAAAAGCAAATTCTAAGACTGGGTCCGGAAAACATCCTGAAAATCCAAAAGAAATGCCGGGAGTTTATCGGGTTGCTCAATTCCGGTTCCGATCAATAGTATCGATTTCTTTTACTTCTGGGAATTGCCGGTTTTGGGCTTATAGATTTTTCCGGTCACATACACCACCCACTTGCGGGGGAAAAACCGGATAATCAGGTGATTCAATTTATAAAACAACCCGGTTATGGTCAGGGGCTTTCTTTTCTTAAAGGCTCGAATGGCTTTTTTGGCAGCAGTCGGGGCAGCCATCATAACCAGATTATTCCAGGGAACATTATTCTCAATACCGGATTTGGAATACATTTCCGTATAAATACCACCCGGAACGTAAATACACATCACTATTCCGCTATTTCGGTATTCCTCCCTCAAGGCTTCACAAAAAAACTGACAGGCACTCTTGGATGCGGCATAGACATTCTGATAAGGCATGGGAATAAAGGCACCATGGCTGGTAACATTCAGAATGGCTCCCTCTCCCTGTTCCCGGAAATATGGCAGGAACAGCAAATTGAGCTTCATGGCCGCTAAAAAATTGACCCGAACGATTTCTTCATAAAATTCAATATGCTTCTTTTCGGTCTTTCCATAAAAGGTTATGCCCGCATTATTGACCACTGCATAGACAGGGGCGATGGCAATGGCCTGCTGAAACAGTCTATCGGCCCCGTCCGGCTGGCTTAAATCAATCTGAATGACCTCTACCCGGACATTTTTCTTCCGCTCTATCTGCTCTTTCAACAGGTCCAGTTTGTGTTTTCTTCTGGCAGCAATAATTAAATTGGCTTTTTCCCTGTCAGCCAGAACCAGAGCCATTTCTCTTCCCAAACCACTTGAGGCACCAGTGATCAATACCCATCGGTTGTTAAAATTCAATTTTTTCATCTTCTTATTATCGTGCCGGCCCTGGTCGTAAATTTCAACTCATTACCACTTCCAATCACCCAGTTTATCTGAGCGGCAGGAATATTTCAAATGAAAATGTTGAAAATATGATATGATTTTGATAAATATATAATATATCAAAACAAAATCAATGTATAGATATTTATGAAATGATTTCTTAGGCAGGTGAAAATAAAATGAAGGTAAATCTGGAATTTCTCACTCAGGAAGATCTTCGACAAATCAAGAAGCTCGGAATACCCGGTAAACAAATTTATCACCAGCTTCAGGCATTTGAAAGAGGAACCCGGTTCTGCAATCTCATTCGTCCGGCTTCAATAAACGATGGCATCAAACGGGTTTCAAAAACAGAAAGGGATCTGTTTATTACACAATACGAATCAGGCCACCGGCATATAAAGCAGGTCAAATTCATTCCTGCCTCCGGAGCAGCCACCAGAATGTTTGAGATTCCGTTATATTTCCTGAACCACCCGGGTTACACAGAGGACTGGTTGAAAACCGACAAACTCAATTCTCCGTCTGTGGAATTAAATTTCATGAAAGATTTTATTCAGGGGTTTGAGAAGAATGAATTTGCCTTCTGTTCAGATCTGGCCACCGTGATGAAAAAAGGTAACCAGCATGTACCAAAAATAAAAGATCACCGGGATTTAAACACTGTACTGAATTATCTACTGACCCCCAAAGGTCTCAATTATGCCAACTTGCCCAAGGCCTTGATAAAATTTCATGCCTACGGCATCCACAGTCGGACCCCACTGGAAGAACATCTGGTGGAAGCCAGTCAATATATCAAAGATGGCCGGGGCCTCACCCGGCTTCATTTTACTGTCTCAGCCGAACATCGGAAAAGAGTGGAGCAATACCTGAATTCGGCCCTGCCCGGATTCAAATCAGAATCCAGGGGTTTTCGAATCTCTTATTCAACACAAAGTCCTCACACCAATACCATAGCCGTGGATGAAGACAACCAGCCCTTTAGAGACCATCAAGGCCAGCTGGTTTTTCGGCCCGGGGGACACGGAGCACTGATTGAAAATCTGAACAAGCTGACAGCAGATCTTATTTTCATCACCAACATCGATAACGTGGTTCCCGATCATCTGAAAGATAATGTAATCCTGTATAAAAAAATTCTAGCCGGTTATTTATCGGTTGTTCAGGGGAAAACATTTAATTATCTAAAACAATTCAAGAGTGAAAAATGTAACCGCCGCTTACTGGATCAAGCAATTCAATTTTGCCAGGATCATCTCAATATCCATTTTCCCGAAATATTTGGGAGCTGGAGTCATGAAAAAAAGATTACTGTTGTTTTTAACAAACTCAATCGGCCCATCCGGATTTGCGGCATGGTTGAAAATACCGGAGAACCGGGTGGCGGCCCTTTCTGGACCTCTGACCATCAAGACCAGATATCCCTGCAAATAATTGAAAAGGCCCAGGTCAATCCAAAGTCAAAGCGACAGCAATCAATACTATCCTCATCCACTCACTTCAATCCGGTTGATATCGTCTGTGGCATTAAAAATTTCAAAGGGGAAAAATTCAACTTATCCGAATTCATCGATCCGGATAGTTATTTTATCGCTGAAAAAACCATAGCAGGAAAACCACTCAAAGCTCTGGAACTTCCCGGACTTTGGAACGGGGCCATGGCCAATTGGATCACCCTATTTGTTGAGGTTCCGATTACCACCTTCAATCCGGTCAAAATTGTAAACGATCTGCTCAGAACCCCGCATCAGGGAATAATGAGGAGCCATAACCAATGAGGCGTGCCCCGGTCATTATACCCTTATTGCTTTTGTTTTTTATCATCAGTTCATGCAACCAGCCAACCGTTATCAGTTATGAATCCGATCCCATAGATGCATCAATGGATCCCATCCAGGAGTCGTTAAACGAGGACCATTCGTTCAGTCTACAAAAAGGGAAAAACCAGTTCGATTTGAAGCCGGTGGCCCGGTACCTGATTTCCGCCCGAGTAGTGAGTACCCGATCCTATTCGAGCGGATGGGAATCCTCCCTCTCACCGGTAGATCTGGCCCTGGTGTGGGGGGATCTGGCAGGCAAAAAATATGATCGATATATATCCTATCGGCAGCGGAACCGATGGTACTATTACCGGTACTCTGCTGATTTCCCCCTATCCAGCCAGTATATCATAAATCATTCATGCAATAACCACATGGTCCCGTCAACCGACAATATCCGGCGGGCTCTGAAAAGTATAAAAACCAATGACCTCATCACTGTCCAGGGCTACTTGATCAACATCACCGGCAAAATGGGAGGAAAAAATGTCTGGTGGAGCACCAGCACTTCGCGTTCGGATTCAGGGGATCATTCCTGTGAAATCATTTATGTTGAAAAACTCCGGGTTCGAAACAAGGTTTATTTGTGATCGTCCAGAAAAGACCAGCTGCCCTTCAAGTTTTCCTTTTGGCCCGATTCAGTCAGCAGATCTAGAAATTCCTTTCGGGGGATTTCTCTGGCACCCATGGTTTTGAGGTGAGAGCTGGAAACCTGACAATCCATGATCCGGAAATCTAATTCGTTTAATTTTTGCACAAAGCGGACCATACCAAACTTTGAAGCATTATCCACCCGGTGAAACATGGATTCGGCAAAAAAACACCTTCCCAGAGATACCCCATACAATCCCCCGACAATTTCATCATTCCTCCGCACTTCCAGAGAATGGGCATAACCCAGTTCATGAAGTCTCTTATAGGCTGTGATCATTTCTTCGGTAATCCAGGTTTCTCCCTGGTATTTCCGTGGTTGTTGGCACGCTTCTATAATGGCATCAAAACTCCGGTCAAAAGTAATCTCAAAAGGATTTCGGTTCAACAATCTCCTTAGGCTCCCGGATATATGAATTTCATCAGGAAATAAAACCAGACGGGGATCAGGAGACCACCATAAAATGGGTTCCCCTTCAGAATACCAGGGGAAAATCCCCCTGGAATAGGCGGCAATCAATCGCTCGGGTGATAGATCGCCTCCCACGGCAATAATTCCTATTGGGTCGGCCTCATCTGCAGGTGGGAAAACCGGCTCCTTCCCCAGCAAATAGACAGTCATTCTACTGAAGCTGAATCACAATATCATTGTTTTGGATATGGGCCACGGCCTTTCCGCCTTTGGCCAACTTTCCAAAAAGTACCTTGTCAACAAAAAAAGTCTTGATCTTTTCCTGAATCAAACGGGCAACTTCCCTGGCTCCGAATAAGCGCGAATATCCCTTTTTTGCCAGCCATTTATAACATTGCTCCGAAACCTCAAGCTCGATTTTTTTCTCTTTCAACTGATGTCTGAATTCATCAATATTCTTCTTAACAATTTTCAATACAATATCCTCATTTAAATAATTGAATATCACCACTCCATCCAGGCGGTTCCTGAATTCTGGTGAAAAGTATTTTTCCACGGCTTCGAGAACAGCATCCTGATGGATCACTTTGTCATCAAAACCAATCTGGGTTTTCCCCAGTTTTCTGGCTCCGGCATTGGAGGTCATGATCATAATCACATTCCTGAAATCAGCTTTTTTCCCTGTATTATCGGTTAAAGTTGCATAATCCATTATCTGAAGAAGTGTATTAAAAATATCGGCATGGGCTTTCTCTATCTCATCCAATAATAATATGGAATGGGGATTCTTACTGATGGCATCGGTTAGAAGCCCTCCCTGATCATAACCCACATAACCCGGAGGTGCGCCAATGAGTCTGGCCACCGTATGTTTCTCCTGATATTCACTCATATCAAACCGGTGCAGAGAAACACCCATTACAGAAGCCAATTGTCGAGCCAGTTCGGTTTTTCCGACTCCGGTAGGGCCGACAAACAGCAGAGATGAAACCGGTTTATCGGGATCCTTAAATCCGGCTCTGGCCCTTTTGATCGCATCCACAACCGTAGATGTTGCCAGATCCTGACCGAATATTTGACTCTTGAGATCTGACTCCAGGTGCTTCAATTTGACCATTTCCGTCTCGGATACGGTTTTTTCCGGGATTCTGGCAATTATGGCCACTACTTTTTCGATATCCGGGGAATCAACTTTGATTTTTGATTTCTTGGATCCCAGGTTTTTCAATTTCAACAGAGCACCGGCTTCATCAATGATATCAATCGCCTTATCCGGTAAAAACCGATCATTAATATATCTTGATGACAATTCAACAGCTGATTTCAGTGCTGAAGCCGTATATCTGACCTGATGATAATCTTCATACCTTTCTTTTAAACCCTTCAAGATATCAATGGTTTGAACCACAGTGGGTTCGGGGACATCGATTTTTTGAAATCTCCTTGAAAGGGCACGATCACGCTCAAAATACTTATTGTACTCTTCATAGGTAGTGGATCCGATACAACGCAATTTTCCTGAAGATAGTGCCGGTTTAAGGATATTGGATGCATCCATCGAACCCCCTGAAACAGCTCCAGCCCCCACCAAATTATGAATTTCATCAATAAACAGTATTGAATTTTTTTCATCCAGAAGTTCACCAATTACATTTTTCAGCCGGGCTTCAAAATCACCCCGGTACTTTGTGCCGGCCAGTAATGCACCCATATCCAGGGCATAAATCCTTGTATCTCGAAGCAAGGCAGGTACATCGCCATCGGCAATAATCTGGGCCAGTCCCTCGGTAATGGCTGTTTTCCCCACACCGGATTCTCCCACATGAACAGGATTGTTTTTTTGCCTCCTGGACAGAACCTGAATGGTCCTTTCAATAATATCGTCTCGGCCGATAACCGGATCGATTTCTCCCCTGGTGGCTCTATCAGTTAATTCAGTGGCAAAAAGTTGAAGATGTTTATGCTTCTTTCTGCCAGCCTCTTTTTCAGGTTCTTCAATCTGAAGGGGTTCGGATTTTTTTCCATCCTGAGCTCCTTCCATCTGGGACTCAGGACCGACTGATATTCCGTGAGAAATGAAACTTAGAATATCCAGCCTGGAGATCCCTTCCTTTTCAAGGAAATGAACCGAAAAGGAATCTTTCTCATAGAAAAGAGCAACCAGAATATCATCGATATCCAATTCCCCTTTCTGGGCTGAAGCCACATGAAAAATGGCGTTTTCAATTACCCGCTGGAATCCTTCGGATTGTACCGGCTCCTTTTTTTTCACCTGGGGGATATAATTCTTTTTAAAAAATTGGTCCAGTTCTTTCTGCAAATTATCAATACTACCCCCACAATTGTGTATGATCTCCCTGCCGCGATCAAAAAACAATGATGCATACAGAACATGCTCGGGAGTCACGTATTCATGTTCCCTTACCCGGGCTTCATTCAGGGCAGCATTCAGGATATTATTTAGCTCTTCATTGATTTTCATTTTATGATCCAGGTTTCTTTCGTATCAAGCCTTTTCCAGGTTGCATTTCAGAGGAAACTGGTTTTCCCGGGCCAGCTGATGGACCTGATTTACTTTGGTCATGGCAATATCATAAATATAAACACCACA
>DAOVIP010000225.1 GCA_030671465.1 Candidatus Aminicenantota bacterium
AATTGCGGTTGAGATTCTGTCCAGCCTGGACACGGGACAGACTACCTTGATACTGGAAGAACTGTCTTCGGATGATGCAGCCTCCCTCATTTTCCTTTTTGATGAGGATCTCCAGCTGGAAATCCTCAAGAAAATGAAAAAGGAAGAATCTGCCGACATCCAGGAACAATTGGCCTATCCCGAGGAATCCGCCGGCAGAATCATGTCTTCGGATTTCCTGGCTTTGGACTCTTCCACCACAGCCGAGGATGCCATTTCAGCCATTCAACTGGCTGGAGAAGAGGTTGAAGTTCCTTTCTACCTTTATGTAACCGATGAGGAAGAGAGATTGAAGGGTGTAGTCTCCCTGAAACAGGTCATTCTGGTCAACCCCAAGCTGCAACTCAAGGAAATCATGAACACGGAAGTCTATAAAGTGGATGTCTATACCGATCAGGAAGAGGTGGCAGCCGTGGTAGCCAATTACAACCTCATTGCCATTCCGGTTGTGAACGAACAGGACAAGCTGGTGGGCGTGGTTACGGTGGATGACATCATCGATATTATTCAAGATGAAGCCACCGAGGATATCTATAAACTGGCCGGAATGGCCCAGGATTACAACATTGATCTGGGTATATTCCAGCGTTTAAAAAAGAGAATCCCCTGGTTGCTGATGAGTCTGATTACCACCTCGCTTTCAGGGATAGTGGTGGCCCTCTTCAAGGGAACCATCGAACAATTCGTCACCCTGGCCATTCTCATGCATATTGTGCCGGCAATCGGTGGGGTTCTGGGCAATCAAACCGTGGCCATCATGGTTCGTGAAATCGTTCTGGAACGCATGGACTGGGAACGTTCCCGTAAAATCCTGTTCAAAGAAATGGTGGTGGGTTTGGGCACGGGAATTGCCATCGGAGCCGTGTCTTCTCTCTTCTCAGCACTCATTTTCAAAAACTGGCTGGTGGGCGCCGTGTTCGGAGGTGCCATTGCCTTTAATTTTTTCAACGCAGCCCTGTCGGGCACCCTGATTCCCCTGATACTAAGGCAGTTTAAACTGGATCCGGCCCTGGCTTCCGGAATGATTGTGACCATGCTGACCGATTTCTTCGGACTCTTTTGTTTTCTGGGTCTGGCCACCCTGTTTTTGATATAACCCTCACCATGCCTTTAGCTTCAACCCAGGCCCTGATTCTGGGCAGTTTTCCCATCAATGAACAGGACAAATTAACCCAGCTGTTGACCACTGACCGGGGAATACTTAAAGCAGTTGCTCCCGGCGCCCTGAAATCCAATAACCGGTTCGGATCATTACTGGAATTGTTCACCGAGGGAAATTTCATATATTACTGGAATGAGGAAAAAGAAATGGTGACCATTTCCAAGGGTGATATTCTGACCAGTTTCTTCAACCTGGTTTCGAAACCCGAGAATATATTTCATTTCTATTTGATGGCTGAAATGATTTTAAAGGTCATCCCCTACAATCAGAAGGATAAACGAATTTTTCGGTTGATGCGATCCGTCCTGGCCGCCCGGGATAAAAATACCGATATCGACTGGCTTTTTCTCTATTTTCAGATCTGGATACTGAGAATCGAGGGACTGATGTTCAATCCCGATATTTGCTACAGCTGTTTTTCCACTGATTTAAAAGAGGCCTGGCACAAAGCCGATTTCAGAGGGATACTGTGCCGGAAGTGTAAAACTGATGAAAAAAATCACTTTAGTGAAGAGGAACTCCAGGCCATCAAGTGGACCCACCGTCACCCACCCGGCCAAAAATCTCCCGGGATCGTGGCCAACGACATCCGGAACCTGAACCGGATATTTCTGCAAAAATTGGAATACCACGGAGAATGTTCATTTAACTCCAAACAATACCTGCCTGACTTTAGATAGGGCTTTATCATATTTCCATAATTTCTTTTAAATGCTATTGGGACATTAACTTCTTTTTTAATTCCAAAAGATTAACAATCGTATCCTTCAAATCGGAAAACCTATATGGTTCCGGCCGGTTCTATTTTCAACTTCACCAAACCTCGGCTCCTTTCAATCAATTCTCTCTCCACTTCCTCCAGTCGAACCAGGGGAATTCCCAGAAGCATCCGGATCCCATCTGAAGTGTATTCCTGCTCGACAATTTCCAGGGAAAATTGCTGGATCAACTGCCGCATCTCACCGGTGAATCCAAAGGGAAACAAAACCGAGACCTGCTGCCGGACATACTGGACCATGGGTTGAGAAACATCCAGAACCTCCCGGGCTGCCCGGGCATAAGCCTTGGCCAAACCACCGGTTCCCAGCTTTACTCCCCCAAAGTAGCGGATCACCACCAGCAGGACATTAAAATATTCCCGACCCTTGATTTCATAATATATCGGCATCCCGGCAGTCCCGCTGGGTTCACCGTCATCACCATAACGGAATCTCTCCGCATCCGGATCAAATATCCGGTAAGACCAGCAGATATGGGTGGAATCATGATATTTTTTCCGGAGGTTCCTCCTAATTTTGGAAGCCTGGAGATCACCCTTGACCGGATATAAAAAAGCGATAAATCGGGATCCCTTTTCCCTGATCTCCCGGGGTCCGGTATTTTTGTTCACGGTGAAATACATTCCCGGATCCGCGGTCATGGATTCAGGGTTTGCCCCAGGTTTTCAGAAATTTTTCGTAACGGATCAGAAAAACCGTTTCAAAAGCCTTGGGGAAATCGCTTCCCTTACCCAGGGCTTCCAGCAATTCCCGGATCCGGTACATGCCGAATTTTGAAATTAAAAAAGAGACAGCCGAATAACTCTCCAGGTAGGCCAGGGCCACCATTCTCGAATCCCGGAATGAAAAATCCTTTGCCAATTGAGTCAGGGGGATCACCTGGCCGATGGCTTTCGGATACCGGGCGGAAAAATATTCAGCCAGACCTTCATTGATCCATAACGGACAGCTGGGAGTCAGATCATGAACCAGGGCATGGGTATATTCGTGAAAGAGCACCCTCTTGAGTAATTCTTCCCGGCCCCTGATTCCCTTGATCGGGATTCTGATTTTCCCATCAAACAAACCACCCGCCCAGGCCGGGGCCCGGGTGATATCAAAAAAAAGCCGCTCATTATAAAGTACAACCGAGATGGTTTTCTCCGGAAAATGTCCCAATTTTTTCCCGATGGTGCGGTAGGCATTATTCAGCATATCAATGACCGTGTGTTTGATATCACCATGTTCATTGCGGCTGAAAATGATTTTAAAATTGGGTGTTTGTTTATCCGCATACCCCTTCATCAGGTCCACTTCTCTGCCAAGCCTGGATATGAAAGCCTGAAGTTCTTTGTCCGGGCTTATGACAAGGGCTTCCCGGGCAAATTGCAGGCTGGTTTCAAGCTGATCCAGGTGATAGCAGGAAAAGGCCATAAATTTCTTAGCCGCGAAATCATCCGGATGACTCAGCAATGCCCTCTGAAAATACAGCCGGGCATTCTTAAAATCTTCCAGGAAATAATGGCACTGGCCCATTTCAACCCAGTAATTTTCAGCTGATCCTTCAATGGATTCAAAAAGTTCGAGCGCTTTTCTATATTGTCGGTGCCGGAAGTAAGAACGGGCCTGGAGAAGCTGGTTCTGAATTTGCACATTGAAACCGGCCCCCTCCTGCTGACCATCAGCCGGATGGCTGTCCATCAACCCGTCAGATTTCCGGAAAGATTCCGCTTCTTTCCCGTCCGGTCCGGATAGCCGGGATTGGTGCTGATCAAGGTTTTTATCCTCTGGATCTGGTTCGGAAATCAGACTCTGTTCATTTTTAGTTTTAGCCCTTTCCGGGGTGTCCGACCGGGCTGCCTTTGCCACGAATAATCTCAAAAATAAAATGGCCGCCAGCAACACTGTGAATGCCAGTACGGGAATCATGCGGTTTTTTCTTTTTCTATAAATTTTACTACCGTATCCGGTTGACATTACTTGTCATTATATTACGGAATCGATGAAAAAGAAAGAACCTGCCCCGACCGACTCTGAAATCAATAATACCGGAATCAGTTGAACCCGATTGAACCCGATATCAATCAATGATAAAATAGAAAGCACCGACGTCCGCAATGATTGCGTGAATATCGGAAAACAAGGAGCAACCAGTAGACATGATGAA
>DAOVIP010000035.1 GCA_030671465.1 Candidatus Aminicenantota bacterium
ACCGATCGTAATGGCTGGAAAGTGGTTGAAGGGCCAGGGGATTGAAAGGAGGTTTATCGAAATAGATATCCTGGTAGACGGTATCGAAGATGATATAGAAATCCAGTTTTTTTGATAGCAAAATAATATTTCGGATTTCATCCGCAGTCCAGATTTTACCCAGGGGATTTCCGGGTGAGGCGATGAATACGATCTTTACCCGCCTGTCAATGATTATTCTTTCCAGTCTTTCAAAATCTACGGACAGGTCCGGAGCAAAATCCAGGTATTCAAAGGGAAGGTTCAGGAATGTGGCCAGTTTGGGGTAGCTTTCGTATACCGGATTAAACGATAAGACCGAATAGGGACGTTCCAAAAGGGTGTTCAGGTAGAATGCAGTCAAGAATATACCCTCGGTGGCACCCTGGACCACGACCAGATTATCGGTGCTTAGCGGAAAAAATTCGGAATATTTCCGGGCCAGAAGGGTTAACAATTCCAGGTTGCCATGGCCGGGTGCGTATTGGTGGTAGGGGGAATGGTCGCTGAATGCTTTCAGCAATTCCAGAAGCTCCCCGGGGGGGAGAAAACCGGGTTTGCCCTGAGCCAGATTTATACTGCCTTCCTGACTGGCCATCCGGCTGAAATAACTGATCAGAGATCCGATGGGTTTCTTCATATCAGGTATTTATGAACTGAAGCAGGGAAAAATCGGGTGGAGATTTACTCCAGGTTTTGGAGTAAGGTTCGGGCTTCATCGGCATAAACGGATTGGGGAAACTCACTCACCAATTTGTTTAGCTGGGTGATGGCGGATTGATTTTGGTTGGCTCTGATCTGGATTCGAGCGATTTTTAAAAGAATAAAATCCTTGGCCAATTCGGATTTCCCATCCGATAATATTTTGTTCAAAACATCAATGGATTCACGTTCCTGGTCAGAGGCGGCCAGGATTTCCGCTTCCAGTAATTTTTTCTGATCATTGATTATTTTGAGGTGACTGCTGCGGAAATCGGACAGGGTTTCCTCTGCTTTTTTAAATTCTCCCTTTTCAAAATACAGGGAAGCAATAAACAAGTGGATAGCCGAGGAGATTCCGCTTCGGTTCTCCAACTGGCTCAATTCCTTTATTTTCTGGTCTGAATCCAGTGTGGTTGAATTTTTAATCTCCAGGGCCCGGGAGTACAGCTGGTTGTCATTGGCAATGGATTGGGATTTAAAAAGAATGATAACCAGAATGATGATGCCCAGGGCCAGGCAAATGCCCAGGGCGAATAATATTTCTCTTTTGAATTGCCTGATTTTACCAATGACTTTTTCAAATAAATTTATGAAAGGGTCTTCTTTTAAGTGGGCTCTCTCTTTCTTTTTCATGATTTTACCTCAAAATTCATATTATCATTATTGATGTGGCCTGTCAATAAGCCGGAGTGCAGTACTTCCTGAACATCAATCCGATCTCCGTGCCCATGCTGTTGGAACCGGGTTGAAACTCATCTTCTTCTCAGAAAGGTGGCGCTCTGGGAATACTGGCGGGAAAGGGTTAAATCCCCCTGCTTTTCATAAATTTCCGCTAAAAAACGGTGTAATCTGGGGATGAAGGGGTTTATCTCCATCAGATTTTGGGTATTTTTAAGGGCTGTAGCTGTATCCCCCTTACCGTATAATTTTACGATTCGATCAAAATCGTTTAAATAGTAAAGATTGTCATAGGTCTGCAATTCAAAGGGGTTTTTCAGGACGAAAGGTAAATCAGGGAGTTTTTTGATAAGGTTAAGATTGGGGATGTATTTCTTAAAAATAATCAGCAGTGGTGCACTTTTCTTTTCCCGAGAGAGGAAAAATGAAAATAACCTGATCAGGTTTTCATTATCCGGATAATAAAAGAGGGCAATCTTTAGATTTTCCAGGGCCAGGGATTTTTTCCTCTGAACCATTAAACACTTGATATAATTAAAGTAAACCTGGGGGTCCTTTTTGGCCTGCAGCGAATGGTGAAAATGGTCACAGGCCCGGGAATGGTGGCTCTCCCTGGCCTGAATAACCCCGAGATTGTTTTGGGTTTCGGCCATAAATTGTTTTTCATTTTGGAGTTGATGAAGTATTTCGGTTGCCTGATGGGACTGTCCCGTATCGATGAGATGGATGCTTTTCAGGAATTGCTTCGAAGGCCCAAACAGGATAGAGTCGGTAATTTTATCCAGATAGTGCTGTGATTTCCGGGCATTGCCCATTATTGAGTAGGCCTTGGAGATTTCGAAATTCAGGAAATCAGAATCCGGTCGCTTCGCAACCAGGATTTCCAGAAGGGAGATTTTTTTTTGCATATCGGATATCAGGAAGCTTTTGACAAAGGTTTCATAGTGATGATAATCCAGTTTCAGGTCAGGGTATAGGTTGGATTTTTTGTTAAAATAATTCAATACCAGATTCAATAGCTCCTGTTTAACCATGTAAAAATCCTTTAAATGAAATTTGATTAAGGGGAGGTATTTCTGGGAATAGGTTCCCGGTGCGACAATATAGGTTCGGATTTGAATGTTGGGAGTCTGGGGATCTTCTGAGGCCACCACCTCTCCCCATACAATGGTTTTTGCCTGGGCCAGCATGGCCAGTTTGATGCAGCTTGCTTTGGAAATCTGATAGGGAAATTTGATGTTGTAGGTGTTCAACAGTGATTGAGTAATGGAATCGGATACGGTTTCAATGGAATTCAATTCCAGTCCTTGGGTGAGGTAATAGGAAATGGCCAGTCCCAGCCATTGATGGTTTTTCTTTTTCAGGGAATCGACCTGAAAAGGAAACACCATACACTGGGCCGGTAGTCGAGTAGCAAAACAGATCATTAATAGCAAGGGCAACCATTTTTTCAGGTTTTTAAAGTTTTTCATATCAGGGCTGCTCATAGAAAAGACCCAGAAATTCTTTCAGCAAATAGGCTCCATTCAGTTCAGCTTTCCCGGCCCCTTCCAGGATAAAGGCAAAGGCATATTCCGGTTTGGCTGCCGGAAAAAAGCCGATGATGATTGAGTTTAGCCCCTGTTTCTTTTGGCCTGCTGTTCCGGTTTTAATGGCGGTTTTTACAAATTGAACTTTTGAATGCCGTCCGGTTCCCAGCCTGTTTTCGACCACCTCAGCCATGGCCTGAGAAATTCTAAAGAAAATGGGATTGTTATCGAAAACACTGACAATTTCGGGTTGGTGGTTATAGAATCCGAGGTTTAAAATATTTTTTTTATTTTTGATCAGATAGGGCCTGTTTATGGAACCATTCTGGGCGATTATCAGGGCAATCAATCCAGAGTGAAAAGTGGTTGAGGTGATATCATTCAATCCCACCGCCAGATTGGCCAGCTGGTAATCACCTGAGATATTCAGGTTATAACTTCCGGTTTTAAAGGTGAAGAACTGATCCCTGAATCCTTTGGAGTTAAAAAAGAAGGAATCCAGAACACGGGATAAGGACTTGAATCCAACCGCGATTCCCATTCGGGCAAAGGCGATATTACAGGAGACCACCAGAGCATACTGTTGGTTTTCAATGATGCCGTGAGCGATTCGATCCGGAAAATTTTGGTTGCTCAATCGAATGGCCCGCCGGCATTCAAAGGGGAAAAGATTCTTTTTCGGATTCAAGTAAAAAGCAAATAAAGTCAAGGTTTTGATAATTGAGCCCGGTTCGAACTCTGCCGTAAACACGGTATTTGATTTCATTGGCTGCCGGGATTTGGAAAAAGCAGCCAGGATGCCACTGTCTTCAATTTTAAATAAAATCATGGAACCCCGGTACCTCTTAAATACCCGGTCAATCTTATTTTGAATATTCAAATCCAGGCTCAGGGTATAGGTCCTTATTCCCTTCTCAAACCGGGGTGTAAATTCATCGAAATGCATTCCCGGGGTAACTGAAACCGTCTTGCGGGCTTTCAGGTCGTAATGGGCCAGCGGTTTTCCGTTTTTATCAAATATGTAGTCAACTTTACCGGACTTCAGTTTGGAATTCAGGTCGGATATCAGGTCAATGGCCCGGGTGAGTGACTTTCGTTGCCCGGATGATATCCGGCCCAGCTGTTTTTCTGATTCTCCGTATTTGAAGAAGGCGGTTAGATACAGCGCTTTGTAAAAGTGTACCGATTCCTGTTTGTTGATCAGATAATCGGTGTAAATTTTAAGCTCATCATATTTTGATTGTTCGGCAAAATGGTTTAAAAAACTTCTGGCAGAGATTGAGGTTTTTGGTTTTTCCAGGCTATTCAAGATCAGGTGTGCATTTTTCACATCCCCGTTGAACAGATTAATAAGGGCATTCAGTTCTTTAATAGTCTGGCTATGCAGTATTGAATTTTTGAGGGTTTTGAATAACTCTGCGGCTTCTGCCTGCTGGTCATTCAAGAGAAGATCCTGAATTTTTTTGATTTTTTTATCCTGCTGAAAATACTGAAAAAGAAAAACAGCCAAAAGAAAAACCACGACCATGGCGATAATTTTCAGTTTTTTCAGTCGCTTTTTTCTTTTTTGATATTCAAAGGAAAATGCAACGTGTTTGTAGTCAATCACCATTATCTTCGGATTCTCCAAATAAATCCGCTTCCAGTTTTTCAGCCATGGTGTGCAATATGAACAGATGAATTTCCTGAATGGCCGGTGTGTCATCACAATCCACGGCTATGATCAGATCTGTTTCTGCTGTTTTCAAATCGTCTGTATTCCGGCCGCTCAGGCCAATGGTTTCAAGATGCTTTTGTTTAGCCAGTTTTAGGGCTTCCAGAACATTTTTTGAGCGACCGCTGGTCGTGATACCCAGGGCGATGTCACCGGGTTTTCCCAGGGCTTCTATTTGTCTTGAGAATACATATTTAAAATCGAAATCATTGGCAATGGAAGTTATATTGGCGCCATTATCGGTCAGGGCAATACCGGGAATACCGCCCCGCTTCAGATAAAACTTGTTGACCATTTCAGCGGCAAAATGCGATGCCTGGCTGGCTGAGCCCCCGTTCCCGAAAATCAAAATTTTATTCCCTTTTTTTATGGCGATCACCATCATTTCGATGGCCCTGAGAATTTCGGTTTGGGATTTTAATTGGTCCAATAATGATTTTCGAAGATTTATATTGTTTTGGAAATTATTAGGCATGAATTCCTCCCCCCGGTTGTTCCACTTTGTTCAATGAATGGTTTGTTTCCGCTTTCATCACTTGTATATAAACAATTTATTTCCACTTTTGTCAAGGAATTGGTTGACATTTTGGCGGCTTTTTGATAGAAATCAATATTCATTGTTTTTGATCTAAAAAATAAGGAGGTATTTTTGTGAGTTTAACCAATGATGTTATCGAAAGAGTAAAAGTAAAAAATCCAGCCGAACCAGAATTTCACCAGGCAGTCGAAGAGGTAATGGAATCACTTGAGCCCACTGTAGAAAAGCATCCCGAATTTGTAAAAGCCGGGATTTATGACCGGATCGTCGAACCTGACCGGGCCATACTTTTCCGGGTTCCCTGGGCAGATGACCGGGGAAATGTTCAGGTAAACAAGGGATTCAGAGTCCAATATAACAATGCTATTGGTCCCTACAAGGGTGGTTTACGGTTTCACCCTTCGGTTAATCTTGGGATTATCAAATTCCTTGGCTTTGAACAGGTATTTAAAAATTCTTTGACCACCCTCCCAATGGGTGGAGGCAAGGGTGGCTCTGATTTTGACCCCAAGGGGAAATCCGATGGTGAAGTCATGAGATTTTGCCAGGCTTTCATGAGGGAATTATTCCGTCACATCGGCCCTGATGTTGATGTTCCTGCCGGAGATATCGGTGTTGGCGGCAGAGAGATCGGGTATTTATTCGGATATTACAAAAAGCTCCGCAATGAACATACCGGTGTTTTGACCGGTAAGGGTATCGAATGGGGTGGAAGTTTGATCCGACCCGAAGCCACGGGTTACGGCGCTGTCTATTTTGCCGCTGAGATGCTGAATGTGAAGGGAGAAAGCCTGGAAGGAAAAACCGCTCTGGTATCCGGTTCGGGAAATGTTGCCCAGTTCGCAATTGAAAAATTACTGGACCTGGGAGCCAAGCCGCTGACCCTTTCGGATTCCTCCGGTTACATCTTTGACGAGGAAGGAATTGATCGGGAAAGGTTGAACTTCGTGATGGACCTGAAGAATATTCGCCGTGGCCGGATTAAGGAATACGTCGAAACCTATAAGAATGCAGTTTACACCCCTGTTGATTCCAATCAAGATTTCAATCCGCTCTGGAATCACAAAGCCGATGTGGCTTTCCCCAGTGCTACTCAGAATGAAATCAATGCGAAAGATGCTCAAAATTTGGTTAGCAACGGCGCGAAAGCGATTTCCGAAGGAGCCAACATGCCCACCACACCCGAAGGCATCAAGGTCTTTATGGATAGCGGTATTCTCTATGGGCTGGGGAAGGCTGCCAATGCTGGCGGGGTGGCCGTTTCAGGCCTGGAAATGAGTCAGAACAGTTTGAGACTGAGCTGGAGCCGCGAAGAAGTGGATAACAAATTGAAAGGTATCATGCACAGTATTCAAAAAGATGCCTATGAGACCTCAAAAGCCTATGGTGACCCGGGCAATTATCCTATGGGAGCCAATATTGCCGGATTTACCAAAGTTGCCAAGGCCATGCTGGCTTATGGAGTTGTATAACCAGACAAGTTCAATAAATATAAAGGGGAGTTTTTCACTCCCCTTTTTTTTCTAAAATTAAGGGATAAAATTTCCAAATGCGATTTGGATATACTTGAATTCTTTTCTTAAAGGGTGTATAAATATATTGATTCTCAGCCGGAAACGGTCAATATTGCCCTCTTGACCCTGACTGAGAACCAGAGGGATAAAATGGAAAACGAACAAGATGTTTTCAAGCATTATTTAAATGAAAAAAAAATCTTTTCCCAGTTGATCAGGCAGCCGAGATTCTGGTCAATTGTCATTGTGATGTTGGTTGGCGTTTTTCTGGCCTTTCAATTTTTTCTCACCAGTGTAAAAAACCTCAGTACCGAAGAATTAAAAGCATCCATTGATATCGTCTGGCATGAGGCCCGCTGGGTCAATAAAGATGTTTCACCCTACGGGGTCACCATTGTCCCCTCGATTGTTCTGAAAATCAAAAATATTGGTACCAAGCCCCTGAAGTATGTAAAATTTATCGGGATTTTTCTTTTTGAGAAAAATAATCAGCAGTTGAGTGATGGGTTTATTTCGGTATTCAGAAAGGCCTTGAGTCCCGGAGAAACCAGTGAAGAAATTTTCATAAAGGCCTTCAATGGCTACAAGGCCAAGTCAAAGGAATCATTCTTCAGAAACAAAACAGGTTGGAAGAAGGTCAAGGTCAAGGTGTTTGCCGGTACCAGTTCCACCCCGGCTCTGCTGGGAGTTTTTCCTGTTAAGCAGGAGATTGAAGGCCTGAAGATCGATGATATTACCGAAGAGCAATCCGGAGACAGTGAAAAAAGATATTTGACCGAAGAATTGAGGAAATCCATTCAGATCGTGTGGAGTGACTCATACTGGATCTATAAAAAGTACTCCACCGAGGGTATTATTGTGGTTCCATTTATCAAGATAAAAGTGAAAAATCTGGGAACTACACCCCTGAGGTATATTTCATTCAGGGGAAATTTTCAGCTAGCGAGCAGCGGAAAGCCATTCAGTCAAGGTTTTACCATCGGGCTGGAAGAACTGCTGAGTCCTAAAAAAATCAGTGAAGAAATCCACATCCAGGGCGAGTACGGGTATTCGGTCTCATCGATGAAAGCCCTGGAGAGGAACAAGACCATGATGGAAAAATTGAAAGTCCGGGTGATGGCCAAAACAAAAGTATCCGATGAGGTACTTCTGGGGATTTTTCCTGTCAAAGGGATTATTAAGGCAGAGAAAAAATAGTTTTTTCAATTTAAGCTGAATGAAAAAAAACCATTTTAAGATTTTTATTTTATGTTTCCTGTTTTCACTTCTTTTCCTGGTGGTTTTGCTGGGAGTTAAACAGATTCGCTATAACCGTTGGTTGAGCCATGAAGCCCTGGAAAAAGGGGAATTGCTTTCGGAAAGAATTCTGGAACCCGAGCGTATCTTGTGGGCCAGAAGGCTGGAACTGACCCGGCAGACGGCACTGTTTTTTCAAGAACTGCTGGAAAGAAATGTTAAGCCAAGGCGCCGGGTCTTTTCAACCAGCGGCAGCAGCCAGAGATATTTCAGTCAGGATAAGCGAGACCAGAGCTCAATGGGAATTTTTATTTCGTCACGGGATGTGGGAAAAAATGAGGTGAATAAAATAATTCAGGGTTTTGCTCTGTTGGAGTCCCGGTTATCATCCGTCCGTGGCCAGGTGTTCAATACATTTTTCATTTCCAAGGATAACTGGCTTTTCGTAAGTCCGGGAAAGTGGATTGCCAATATCGGAGATGGGCATGATTTGAGAAATGATATTTTTTACCAGGCAGCTACCCCGGAAAAAAACCCCGATAAGTCTTTCATCACCACCGAAATATATTATGATGACATCTGGGAACACTGGATGATTGGATTGTTGATTCCAGTCTATATCAATGATGAATTCAAAGGGATTGCCGGGCACAATGTAATTGTTGATGATTTTATAATGCATGCCCAAGCCAGAAAATATTTGGAAAATGGCCAATTGTACCTGGTCAACCGGGATTCTGAGATTATCCTGCACCGGGATCTGATGACCTTATATCAGAACCGGGACTTTGAGATGAACCAGAAATTTGCTTTTGAGAATGCGGTACATGACCCGGTGGCCAGAGCCGTTTTGGACCGTGTCCAAACGGGGACTGACCATGCACTACTTGTCCCGGCAGGTGGGGAAAACCAGATTGCGGTGATCCGACAGCTTCCCGGGCTGGAGTGGCGGCTTGTCTGGGTGCAGGAGCAGGATCAGTTGATTGGAAATCTGAACCAGGGAATCCGGGAGTTTATTCTGATTTGCTTTGTGGTTTTTGTTATATTTTTGCTCTTGTTCTTGATTTTTTTCAGAACCGCTTTGGTTACCCCCATCAAATCCATTATTAAAAATCTATCGAATTTTCAAACCGGAACCGAGGTTATTGTTCAAGATAGAAAAACCCAATTTTTTCTGTTAAATGAATTGTTCAGCAATATTGAAAATGTGTTTGTTCGATTGAGCTCGAATGTCAAGGAAATCGAAGAATCCAAAGAATATGTCGATACCCTGATGAAAACCGTTCAGGTTTTTATCATTGTAATGGATAAGAAATTGAAGCCGATATATATGAATGAATATGCCCTGAAAAAACTGGAAATCAACCGGGATGAAATATCCAAGTTGAACATATTTCATTACATTGATAAGCCTTTTTTAAAGGAAATTGCACAGGAATTTGATAAATCCGACAATATCCTTAACAAAGAAACCTTCATGATCTTAAGGAATGGCAAGACCATTGATGTCAACATTTCCATATCGAAATTTTTCAACACCTCGAATCAATTGATCGGGTATATTTCAGTGGTGGATGATATTACCAAAAGAAAAAAAGCCGAAATGAACCTGAAAAATCAAATTGCCTTTTCCCGTCAGATATTTCGGGCCATACCGGATATAATTTTAATTGTTGATACCAATCTGAAGATTGTATTCTACAATCAAAAAGCAGAGAAAATCATTGAAATGGCTTCCGGAGAAGAGAGAAACATTTCTGCTTTTTTATCCACAGAATCGCTGGAAACCGGATTTGATGAATCCTTGCGGAATACCATCAACAAAGGAAGATTTATCAAACAGATCAATGTGCTGAATCCGTTTAAGCAGGGCTTTAATTATGTGGATCTGATCATTGAACCTCTGAAATCAACTTCTGAGATTATCGGGGGGTTGATTATCATGCGGGATATTTCGGAATGGAGAAACCTGACCGAGAGGATAAAAAACCTGCAGGAATTCATGGGCAGATTGATTGATGCCAGTCCTTATGCGGTCATATCGGTGAACAAATTTGACAATATCGCCATTTGGAACAAGGAAGCGGAACACCT
>DAOVIP010000287.1 GCA_030671465.1 Candidatus Aminicenantota bacterium
TCGGAAGAAGTTATCAAGCGCTTCGGTGGGGAAAAAGATGATTTGGATTTAATTGAATCCTCGGGAAAACTGCATTTTGATGCTCCCCACATCATAAGTGATAGAGCTGTGGAACGGGGTCGGTCGCAGGTGGGTTCTCTGGGTTCCGGAAATCATTTCATTGAAATTCAAAGAGTGGAGAGTATTTATGACCAGGCTGCCGCTGAAGTCTATGGTCTGAAAAAGGGCTACATAACTGTCATGATCCATACCGGTTCAAGGGGATTTGGTCACCAGGTGGCTACCGATTATCTTGAAATTTTTCGCAAGCGCAATCTATCCAAAATAAAGGTGGATGATCCCCAGCTGGTTTATGCGAAAATTGATTCCAAAGAAGGCCGGAATTATTTGCAGGCCCTGAATGCGGCTTCCAACTTTGCCTGGGCCAACCGCCAGTTGCTGATGCAGGAGCTTATTTCTATCTTTGAAGGTGTTTTCCGGTCCTCCTCAAAAAAGCTGGGATTCAATTTGATTTATGACCAGGCTCACAATATCGCCAAATTTGAAACCCATACCATTAATGGTGAAAAGATGAAAGTACTGATTCACCGGAAAGGAGCCACCCGGGCATTTCCCGGTGGACATCCGGATATTCCGAAAAAATACAGAACTGTGGGGCAGCCGGTTATTATACCCGGAAGCATGGGAACCGCTTCTTATGTTTTGCAGGGAACCCGGAAAGCCTTGGACATTTCCCTGGGATCCTCGGCTCATGGAGCCGGGAGGCGAATGAGCCGTCACGGGGCAGTGAAATTTGCCAGCAATATGAATGTAGCGGATCGCCTGAAACAGAAAAACATCCTGATTTTTTCCCACTCTCAAAGGGGATTAAAAGAAGAGATTCCGGAAGCATATAAAGAGATTGACGAGGTGGTAGAGGTGACCGAGGGTGCCGGAATTTCAAAAAAGGTCGCCCGCATGATCCCCCTGGTGGTGGTCAAGGGATAGGGTTTGGATTGAAAATCTCTTCTGATTATTGAGACTGAATATTGAAATGTTCCTTGTATTTCTTTTTGTAATAGGCCAATCTTTCTTCAACCGTGGCTTTAGGAGATATAGTCTGGTTTTTTTTTGAAATATTTCCCCTGGTTTTGGGACCGAACTTTTTCCTGCTGCCTTGATCGACTGGATGATCTTTTCTTTTTTCACCATTAGCAGACAGGCTTTTTTTTCTTAGTGTTTTGGTCTTTTTTCCGGTCGAATATGGTTTCTTGTTCTGGCTATCTCTTCTGGACTTTCTCGTATTGCCAAATCTCAATCCTTCGCTTTTACTTACCGGAAACATTTCATCCGATGCAAATTCCACCGGTATTTTCCTGTTCAGGAAGGCTTCAATAGCCTCAAGGTTATAGATATATTTTTCACAGGCCAGGGTTATGGCTTTCCCGGATTTTCCGGCCCTTGCCGTACGGCCTATCCGGTGAACATAATTTTCACAGTCCCCGGGCAGATCATAATTAATGATCATTTCCAGATCATCGATATGCAATCCCCTGGCCGCCACATCTGTGGCCACCAGAAAAGGGATCTCTCCGGATTTGAATTGTTCCAGTACGCTGATTCGCTTTTTCTGAGGGAGGTCTCCGCTGATGTGCAGGCATTTAAAACCATTATAATTCAGGTGATTGGCAATCTGAACGGTGTCCTGTTTCATGTTGGTGAAAATCAGTGCATTTCTTGGGTTTTCTTTTTTTAAAATTCCCAGAGTGAGGTTTATTTTTTCTTTGCTGCTGACGTGATACAGGACCTGGGTTATACGCTCAACCGCAATTTCCTCGGGACGAATCCGGACAGGCACGGGCTGGTTCATGAATTCCTTGGCAATATGTCTGGTTTCATTGTCCAGAGTAGCACTGAATAGCATGGTCTGGCGAGAATTGCGGTCAGGGGTATTACGGATGATCTTCCTGATATCTGGTAAAAACCCCATGTCAAACATTCGATCTGCTTCATCGATGACCAGAAAGCCGATATTTTTAAAATTGAGTTTCCTCTGGTAGTTAAAATCCAGCAATCTCCCCGGAGTTCCGATGATCACGTCGACTCCCTGCTTAATAAGCTTTTCCTGTTGGTAATAACCAACTCCACCGTAAAAGCATCCGATGGTCAAATTGAGGTGTCCCCCCAGCAATTTGGCTTCTTTCTCAATCTGAAGGGCCAGTTCCCGGGTGGGAGTGACAATCAGGGCCTTTTTATTTTTGGTTGTTTTCTCATCCTTAAAATGATGAAAAATGGTGATTAAAAATGCAGCGGTTTTACCGGTTCCGGTTTGAGACTGCACCGCAACATCATTTCCCGTCAAACTGTGTTTTAAGGTTTCTTCCTGAACGGGCATGAGACTGGTAAAACCGGCATCGTCTATTCCCTTGAGAATATCCTGGTGTAAATTGAGTTCAATAAAATTCATAAACTTATTCCTTTATCATATTTAATAGGTGAAAATTGATATTGAATTAATTTCTTTATATTAAAACCAATCGGAATATCTCTCTTCAAGTATTTTCTTCATTAAAACCCGATTATACCACACAAACCCATTTTTTTCCAAATTTTTCATTTTAATGTTTTCCTGGCCATTGCTGGGCTCCGTGAAGAACCCGGATAATTTCCAGAATGTTGTTTTTTATGCGATAAATCACAATGAATGGAGTTCCACTGATCACAAACTCCCTGGTTTTGGGAAGTCGTCCCCATCGGCCCATTCCGGGATTTGCAGATAAATAGTGTTCCACTGCATTAATAATCCTTAAAACCTGATTAACCGCTGATCCGGGATTGTCATTGAAAATATATATTTCGATTTTATCAAGATCTTCTGCAGCTGCCTTAGTCCACAGAATTTTCACCCTTTTTCTCCCATTTTTTTCTTATCTCATCATGGGAGATCATCTCCCCTTTGTCAGCCTGGTTGATTCCCTCTTGAATAGCTTGGATCTGCCATTCGTTGAGCTGAATATAATCCCTAATGGCTTCGGCAGCAATATATGATTTGGTTCGATCCATGGCCCGGGCCATCTCTTCCAGTTTTTCTTTGGTTTTTGGATCCACTCTGATGGTGATGATTTCTTTCATTGTAGTCTCCTGTATACAATATAATACATCACCCCGATTTCTTCAACTTTAAAATTAACGGAGAACTATACTTAATTTTTTGATTATTTGTTTTTCCTGGGGCCCTTTGGACCAGGTTTTTTATAATGTAGCACTCTATTCAGCAATATTTCACATTTATCAATAAATTCCCGATTTCCAAGAGGGCGACCTGTTCGCTCATGTTTCCGAAATGTCTCAATGTTTGATATCTCTTCTTTTAGAAACATTTTCCA
>DAOVIP010000338.1 GCA_030671465.1 Candidatus Aminicenantota bacterium
GCCGATGCCAAAGCCCTGATTGTTCATGATGAGTTCTGCCCGGTTATTGAAGAAATCCGCCCCCGCTTAAATATTGATCAAAATCGCTATGTGATGGTGGGGAAATCCCGGGATCAATTTATCCCCTATGAATCTTTTCTGGACAGCGGCAAGCCCAACGAACCGGAAATCAAGGTGAAACCCGAGGAAACCTGGATACTGCTGTATACCTCCGGGACCACCGGCAGGCCCAAGGGCGTGGTCCGTTCTCACGAATCTTATATTGCTTTTTATTTGATCAATGCCATTGATTTTGATTTCCGGCCCCACGACCGGGTGCTCAATATCATGCCTCTCTGCCATGTAAACACCACCTTTTTTACCTTTACATTCACCTACATCGGGGGTTCCACCTATGTGCACCCGTCCCGTGGATTTGATGCCCGGGAAGTTCTGGGCATCATTGAAAAGGCCCGGATCAATTTCATTTCTTTGATCCCCACCCACTATGCCCTCATACTGGATGTGCCCCCGGAGCAGCGGAACCAGGTGGATGTGTCATCCATTAAGAAATTATTGTGTTCATCTGCCCCGGCCCGGGTGGAGCAGAAAAAGGCCATCATGAAATATTTCAGGGGAGTAGAACTCTATGAAGCCTATGGTTCCACCGAAGCCGGAATTGTCACCACCAGCTTCCCCCGGGAGCAGCTCACCAAACCGGGTTCAATCGGGCGGGAAAACCTGGGTACGGACTTTGTTAAGCTCCTGGATGAAAACAAAAAACCGGTGAAAAGGGGAGAAATCGGTGAACTCTACAGCCGGGGGCCCATGATGTTTGACGGTTATTACAAGGATAAGGAAAAGACATCGGACAGCTTTGTCGGTGAATACTTTTCAGCCGGTGATATGGCCTATCAGGACAGTGATGGATATTTTTATCTGGTTGATCGCAAGAACAACATGATCATCACCGGGGGAGAAAATGTGTTTCCCTCTGAAATAGAAAAAATCATCTGCAGGCACCCGGCCGTGTTTGAGGCAGCCGTGATCGGGGTACCTGATGACAAGTGGGGGGAAGCGGCTAAAGCGGTGGTGATATTGAAAAAAAATGCCAACTGTTCTGAAAAGGAGATTATCGATTTTTGTCGGGATAAGCTGGCTGGATTCAAGCGGCCCAAGACCGTTGACTTTATCAATTCAGAAGAGATGCCCCGTACCGGCTCGGGGAAAATCCTTCACCGGGTGCTCCGGGAACGGTTTTCAAAATCCTAAACAAAGAAATTCTTAATAAACATTGAATGATGAATATTGAACAAAGAATATCGAATGTCGAAGTGAAAGAATCATTTATTTAATACTTCATCATTCCTTGTTCGTTATTCATTATTCGAAATTCAAAATAAGGATTCTTTTTCTTAACCTTAACCTCAACCTCAACCTCAACCTATGTTTTTATTTACTTTCTTCCAGCTGTTCTATGAAGGCTTCGACATTGGTCTTGGTCTGCTCGTCTGATACCAGCCTCATGTCGTTCAAATCACCGTGAATCACCAGGCTGGGAATTCCGGTCAGGTTTTCCAGCCGCTGGGGCATGCCATAGCGGTTATTGGAGTTGTTGGGACAGGTTTTGGCATCATGATAGATAATGCCGTCAATTTTAAAGAAATCCAGCATGGTTTTGATGTATTTCTCTTTCTCTTCATCCGCCCGTACAATAAACAACTCGGTGTAGGCCTTGGCCATGCTTCTGAAGGGGTCATCGGCATCGAAATCGGTGAATATCCAGGAGTTGCAATAGGTAGAGGCCAGAACGCAGGCCTTCAAATCGGCAAACATTTCAGAATGGGTTCTCAAGCGGCCCCAGATGGGCATGCCTTCCCAGTAAATCCGGAATTGTTCATTTTCAACCGCGGCAATCCGGTTGGCGATCCGGTCCTCCAGTTCTTTCAATAATAATTTATAATAATCCACTGCCTGGGAGGTTCCGCGTAAAACCACTGCCGGGCCCATGTGAATGGTGCCGTCAAAGAAAGTGAACGGTGAGGGAACGGCAGCCGCAGTATCCAGAACCTTTTTCCACAGATCCGAACACTCCCGGGACAACCGTATGATCTGTTTTAACCGTTCCAAATCAAATGAATTTCCGGATATCGATTCCAAGGGCTTGACCAGGTTTTGCATCTGATTTTCCACAGAGGTGACGATCTCTTCGGTCACACCGGTAACTCCCCGGTGGGTTTGAATCCCGATGACCGGAACCTTGAATTCCCGTCCATACCAGGAGAACCAGTCCTGGACATCCCGGCACTGATTGGTATTGAATACCAGCACATCGGGGATGGGTACCTTTTCAATCCCATAGGCCTTGGTCAAAGGGGTTTCGCCTTTCAGGTAGGAACCGATATCAGAAGTTAAATAGGAACAGATATCCGGTGAATACCCGATGGCATTGGTGGCCGGAATCAGGTCCGAGGCCATTCGGGTGGTTCCCAGCATTGCCCCGTGGTTTTCGGGGAAATGAACCAGGAAGCCCAGGGATTGCAGTATTTCAGCCGGTCCCACACTGGTGCACCAGGCAATCTTTTGCTCGCGGGTTTTACTGGCACGGTCCAGTTCATAAAAATAATCCGCCATGAGTTTGCCCATCTCACCGGTGGTATTAATTTTCTTTCTCAATGATTTTTTCTCTTCACTCATCATTTTTCCTTTTAATTTAGATGAAATTATAGTGTACTAATTTATTTTATACAACTATTTAAATCCGAAATCCGCATTTGAAAGGTTATGATTCCATGGCGTAAAGTGCGGCACCGATAGCTCCGGTTAACTGGGGGTGTTCCGGCACCAGCACCTCTTTTCCAATAATCTCCTTAATCATCTTGACCAGGTAGGGATTATGGGCCACCACACCCCCGGTCATCACAACGATTTCGGTCAGGGAATCCATTTCCATTACTCGTTTGATTACC
>DAOVIP010000325.1 GCA_030671465.1 Candidatus Aminicenantota bacterium
TTAAAAGATTTACTGGTGTTTGATGGCCATCATTCATTGTTGGCTTACATGGCAGCGGGGAAGATTTTCCTTGATGAAATTCCTCACATCATTGTTTCAGGAAAAAAAGGCTATGTAGAAAACAAAGAAATTCTTGTATTTTGGGGACATCATGCTCACAAGATCAATAAAAATAATTGGAAACTTTTTGTCATTAACTGGCAGAATTCAGAAAATCAGCAGATCTGTCCAAGAATACAGCATAATATGGGAGAACTTTTTGATGCTTTACAGAAAAGAATTGCTGTTCAACTGAAGGACTCTAAATAATTTTTTATAAAACCATTGTCTTGAACCGCAACCACATGATCGAAATGGCTCTCTGTTTGAAAACTTACCGGTTGACAAATGGACTCAACTTAATATATTATTATATCAAGGGAATGTTGGAAATCAGAGAACTTTCAAAAAATTACAACCATATCCCTGCCATTAATCAGGTCAGTTTTTCCATTCACAAGGGAGAAATTCTGGCCCTGCTGGGCCCGGAAAATGCCGGGAAAACCACAATTCTTAAAATTCTGGCCGGTATTCTGGAACCCAGTTCGGGACAGATCTATTACCAGAGGAAAAATATCTTTGAGGACCTCAATGAATATAAAGGCAGAATTGGTTTTGTTCCGGAACAAAGTGACATATTTCCTCATCTGAGTGCCTTCGAATACCTTCAATTTGTGGGGAGGCTGTACCTGATACCCGACCATATACTGGAGGATAAAATTCATGGATTGATGAAACAATTTTCCCTGGTTAATGACATGCATCTTCCCATCTCTTCCTATTCCACGGGAATGGTCAAAAAGGTCATGATATCATCCGCCTTGATTCACAACCCCGATATTCTCCTCCTGGACGAGCCGCTTCTGGACCTGGATTTCAATGCCACCCTGATACTGCAGGATTTGCTGAGAAAACTGGCCGATGCCGGTAAGAAAATCATCTGTGCCTCTCAGGTTCTGGAAGTGGCCGAACAATTGTGTACCCATGCCATCATTATCAATAAAGGCATTCTGGTCTCCAACAACCTGACCAAAGAATTGAGAAATCTGCTGGATCTCCCTCTGCTTGAAACCATCCTGAAAAAAACAATTCAGCAGAAAGATATTGAAAAATCAGTGGAGGATATCATTGCCATTATGCAAACCTGATCCGATTTATATCCCCAACTGCGGCATACCCGGATGAAATCCAATATCTTCAAAAACAGCCTGGATCACATTTACAGGTCCGGACTCTTAATCAGACATTTTATCCTGCGTTTCATCAACAATAAGACTCTGCTGTTTGATAACCAGCACCGGGTCAATCTGATAGCTTTGCTTTCATTGCTGGCTGTATCCATCGGCTTTTTATCTCATCTTCTGCTCCGTCTCTATCTTTTCGGCCTCAAACCGGATCTGCTGAACCTATGGCTGGAAAAAGCCTATTTCATGACAATAACCATGGGCCTGGTGGGTATCATATATACCATTATGTGGGACAATCTGTCCATTGACCGCCGGGACTACGCCAATTTGCTGATGCTCCCCCTCAAACCCGAAGTGCTTTTCATCTCGAAATTCCTGAGCGTACTGGTATTGGTTACCCTGACCACCCTCATTTTCAACTTTCTTCCCACCCTCATTTTTTCCTTCTATTTGACCCGCCAATTGCATTTCAACCCGTTTAGATTTGGTATCATTCACCTGTTCACCCACTTCCTGGCCTATCTGTTCATATTTTTTTGGATTGCCATCATACAGTCTGTGGTCAGAAGTATATCCAAACCCAGGTGGTACCGAAAAATATCCGCCATCATCCAGACCCTGCTGCTAATGGTTTTCATTTCCCTGTTGATCTGGTTTCCCACCGTATACCCGCTACTGTCATCTTTAAAAGAGGAATCCTCGTTATTCGTATACGCCTTTCCCCCCTTGTGGTTTGTGGGCATCGGAGAAATATTGATGGGAAGCTCCGATTCGGTATACTCCGCCTATCCCCATATCACCCTCATGACATTTACCATACCCATTGGACTATACCTGCTGGGTATGCCCATGTATTTCCGAAAGTATTTAAAAACCAGAACCGAGGCCAAACCTTTTTTTAGAACCCCCAGATTTAAAACATTGTTGAAAAATGGATTTAACACCCTGGTACTGCGACTCCCTCCGGTAAGAGCCAGTTTTTATTTCTCCATAAAAACCCTGAACAGATGTAAAAAACACAAGATTCACCTGCTGACCTTCTGGATCATTCCCCTCAGCCTGATCTTTGTAGGCCTGGCCGTTTTGTATGTCAAATACGAAGCGGGATTTTTTAAAACCATCAATCTATACCTGGTTGCAGTTCCCCTCATACTCCTGTTCTTTCTGGTTTGGGGAATCAGAACTGTCATCACCTACCCGGTCAATCAGGAAGCCAATTGGATATTCAGCTTAAAACCCAATACCAATCACTGGCTAGTGACCAGGGGCTTAAAAAAAGCCTTTATGTTCTCAATCGTGTTCCCTTTGATGGGAATCATGTTTTTTTTCTATTTATACCTGTGGGGATTTCTACCGGCCCTCGGTCATGTGTTGTTTTGCACAACCATCACCTTTTTATTGATCAGCATCCTTTTTGCTAATTACAGGAAATTGCCATTTATCAGCCCCCGGGTGAACCAAAAAGCAAATCATCTTATTTTAAGACCTTTTCTTCTGGCCTCATTTCTTTTTTTCATCTATTTATTCTCAAGACTGGGGAAATATCTTATTGAAAATCCCGAATATTATTTTCTGTTTTACCTGTTTATTTCCATGGTATTCTTTCTGATGCAGTGGATACGATATTACTTGCAAAAAGAACTGGTATTCAGTTACAATCCAATCTTGGAAAGGGTCATGGTCGGGACACATCTTGATCCGCCCCCGAAACATATTGATCTGATTTAGTCCTGGTCTGCAATCCGGTTTTTCCGGGCAGCCGTGCCACTTTTTTGTTCGGATTCCAATCCGGATGTCTTAAATAAGTGACAGGTTCGGGGATTTTAA
>DAOVIP010000215.1 GCA_030671465.1 Candidatus Aminicenantota bacterium
AACAGCCAAAAAATCAAAACTATTATGCCTGTTTTTTTCATTTGAATCTCCTTAAGGAATCTATCTCTTCAAAGACGAGAATTATATTCGGTAATCAGGATCCCGGTTTTAAAATTTAGACCAGAAATTCCTCCGGAATGTCTTTAATACGGAAAATATTCAGCATCCTTTTTTGAATATCAAAGCCCATGGTGCAATTTACCGCGCAGGTACTGCAATCATGACAGGGCAGGCGATGAATCCCCGAAGACAACAATGTTTCCCTGGCCTGCCCCAGATTTTTGTAACCGTAGGCATACATAAAGCTCCTCATCATAGTGGGGATTTCCAGATGGTGGGGACACTGAGAAGTGCATTTTCCGCACTGGGCACAGTATAATCCAGCCTGTGAAATTTGTTGTCCCAACTTCAGGTCTATCTTTTCCTGTTCGGTAAGGGTAAGGTCTTGCATGACCGAAAGATCAAGATTCATCTGATCAAAGGTGGTAAATCCCGGGATGGTGGTATGAACATTTTCATCATTTAATACCCATTTCAGGGCGGCCCTCATATTGATGGGATGCTGTCTCTCCTGGTCCCAGTATCCCCCGGCCTGGGTTTTCATGGCCACTACCCCCAATCCGGCCCGGGCAGCCCGTGCAATGGCTTTTTTAATTTTCTGAAGATGGGGTTGCTTGAAGTTGTAAGCGGTAAGGATCACATCATACTGTTTGCTATCGGTTGCTGCTTCAATGACTTCCGGTTCGTTGACATGGGTGGAGACCCCGATAAAACGGATCTTGCCCTGGTCTTTTAGTTTCTGCATGGCAGCAAGATAGGGTTCAAAGAGTAATGATTCCTTTCGGCTGATATTATGGAGATAAAGGATTTCAACCTGTTCGATCCCCAGGCGTTTTAAGCTGGTCTCGAATTTCTCAATAAAAGAATTGCTTTTGGCATCTTTGGGAAACAGACCGGTTTTTCGGTCCCTGGGTTCATATATTTTGGTTCCGATCACATAGGAATCCCGGGGCCTGTTTTTGATCACATTCCCGATCATCTCCTCATTGCGTCCTCTCTGGTAAACATAGGCTGTATCCAGATGAATAATGCCGGAATCCAGGGCGGCTTCCACCAGCCTGGGATTATCCGCATTCATGACTCCCATGCTCACAATTGGCAGTTTCAGTCCGGTTTTTCCCAGGGTGCGATAGACTGCGGGAGATTTTTTCTTTTTTGGCTGGGGTGTCGGATCGTTTTTTCCACTGGTGATGACCGGGAGCATGGTGAGGCCCGCCATTCCGGTTAATCCGGTTTTCATAAAATTTCTACGGCTTGTATTTAATTCCTTTTTATTCATTTTACCTCCATTATTTTAATTTTATTTTATAATCAGATGAGCATCAATAGTTTTGAATTTATGGTTTAACGGTTTCGTAGATCCTGTATGGTGAGTTGTTCATTTTTTTTAAATCCATCCGGGATAGAATATACATCAGCAGGAGGCTTTTTCCGGGAAATCTCAAGAACCTGACTTTTGGATCCAAAAGATGTTCCCTGCAGGAAGATTTCTACATCCGAACAGACAACAAAACCTTTGATCTGCCTTAATTGCTCGATATAGGCATCACTATAATTACCCAATTTTCTTATATCGGAAAACATTTCGTTCAGTTTTTTCCAGTCAAAGGGTACATCAACCGTGGCCCAGTGTTTTATTTCCAGGGCATAGGGCTGGCTTACCTGCACTTCAAAGCCCACACACTGCCAGCTGTTGATTTTTTTATTCTCACCGGTTTCCTTTACCTCTCCAGCCACCTGCCGGGATTGGAGCATGGCCAGAATTTCCGCAGATACAATGTTTTTCATTTCCAGGGGAAGTGAGGTCTGAACATAGGTTTTTTCCCTGCGGTTGATGATGGAAATGAGTTTGGCATTTTGTTCAACAAGCACAATCCGGCCGGGAGTTATATAGGCCAACCGGTTGTCCTTTAACCAGATCTCGATGGTTGAATCACTGGCCGGTTGAACCGTGCCTCCGTAATAGTAAGAGTCGGTATGGGTTTTCTCCTGGATGTGAATATCAGCGGTAATAAAAACTGTAAAAACAAATAAACACAAAACATACACAGCTATTTTTTTCATGATACCTCCAGAATAATACCGTTTATCTTTAATTTACGATAAAAATGGCCGATTGGTTTAATTTCAGAAAGTTAAAAAAAAGATTGGCTATGGTGAAAAAAGCATTGAAACTCCATATCCATCAATTATGGTTTAGACAAATTGATAGATTATATTTTTTATAAATGATAATATCTCCCGAGATGGTTGTATTCAAACAGGTTCTATTTAGATTTAATTAAATATGGCTAAACAAAAAAAAATTTACTCTTTTATAGGCCGGATCAGTTTATCTCTTTTTTTTATAACCGGAATTTTTTTGATTGTTTATAATTCAAAAAAAAGCTTCTCCTCTTATTTAAACCGGCTTCCGGTTGAAGTGGTGTTAAAAAATGGGAAAAAGGTTTTAACCTACACAGAGGGTATTGCTAGTAATACGATAAAAAACATAAAAAGGAGTTTTAAAGGAAAATCTGTAAAACCGGTGGCCTTAAAAATTTATGGAAAGTTATTTGTAGAGGATTCCGACATTTTTTTCTGGAAAATATCTTATACTGAACCAGTATCATTTTATATCAATGAAAATTTAGTAGCAAAACCTTCTTCTTTTTTGAAAAATGGAAAAATTTTTCTCCGGAAGGGACTCCATGATTTTAAATTGGAACTTTCACTACCTTATAAGCGGGATCTTAAGATAGAGCTTTTATGGAAAAATTCCCCTAAGGATAAGTGGAAGGTAATCAGGACAGGGGATTTGTTCTCTGCTTCGGCCCAGCGCTATTCTTTTAAACAGTTAATCGCTATTCAGAAAAAGATAAAAATCGAAAAGAAAATAAAAATTCTCTTGAATTTTTTTTTTATTATCCTCTTTCTCTTTACCTTTTCTACCTATATCCGGAGGAAATTCTCGGATATTCAGATTGAACAGAAGCAAATCAAAATTGAAAGCGGAAATAAGAAATACAAACAAAATGTTTCCTCAAGAATTGTGGGCATAGATATTACCAAAGGTTTCGCTGCTTTTTTAATGATTGCTGCCCATTGTGCCGGTGCCAATACTTTACTTCCCTTTGGAAATTTTGGGGCGGCCCTGTTTTTTTTCTGTTCCGGTATGAATACCATACTCTTTTTGGAAAGAACAAAAAAATTCAAGGGTGTGCTTTTTTACCAACTTTTTTTTGTATTGCTTCTTTTCTTTGGAGGATATACTCAGATTGTTATTGCTCATCCTGATGTAAAGGGTTTTATTCCGGCTTTTCTCCAGTTTAATGCCTTGGGGATTCTGTTGATTTTTACATTGTTTAAAATCTGCAAATATTATCGGTTTGTCGGGTATCTCTTTTTTTTACCTTTTCTTTTTCATTTTGGATATAAACTCGGATTGCTCCCCTTTATAAATACCAATACCAACTGGACCTTATTTCTGTTTGGAAAAACCGGATTTCCTCTTTTTCCCTGGGCAGGATATCTTCTTTATGGTGTTTTGGTTTTATATCTGCATAAAAAATCAAAAGGCCTCCCGGTTTTGCTGACGATTACCGGAATTTCTTCAATTTTTTCCATTCTGGTGCTAAAAATTCCTGTACATCGATATAACATGTCGTTATCATATATCTTGCTGGGACTTTTTGTGTTAGCATTTTTATTCTATATTTTTAACCGTGTATATTTAAAAGTTCAATCAGGTTTTATTATGTCAATTCAAGATAATATTGCCATGGTTGGTCGAAATTCACTGATGTTTGTGTATGTACATTACTGCATCTTGCGTTATTTATTGCCCAGAGTTCCGGATTTTTCTTCATTTATAGAATTACTTTTTCAGGCACTGATTGCATTTGTTTTTTGCATCTTTTTTATTTTTATTTATGAAAAAATAAAACATGATTATTCGTTATTTTTCCCTGCCATAGTAATAACATTTTTCCTGTTTGTTTCAAGATATGCACTGCTTTTTGCCGAAGATATTGAACTGATTATAATTGATATGATTATCGGAATTATATTTGCATTTTTGTATGTTCAACTTCGAGGAAAATTCAAGGTTGTTTTAAAAAAAACCTGAGATACCGGAGAAATGGAGGTTCCGCCAGGATTATTTTTTCAATAAAATCAGGCAGATCCGAAAGCGGGCTGGCAAGGTGAGCCGCTTCCGGGGCAGGGCAATCCCGATCCCGATTTCAGGTTTTATTAGGGTG
>DAOVIP010000003.1 GCA_030671465.1 Candidatus Aminicenantota bacterium
ATCGAATGTTTCAAAAAACCACGACGCTTCATGTCCTTTTTTGGTTTCATTCAACCTCCTGATAATTCACTATTATCCCACATGTTTTCTATAATTGCTATGCAGGCCCAACTGTATTGGTTCAGGCGGTGGAACACTTGCCACTTTTTATTGTTTTTTACCGGAAATAGATATATAATTTCCCATAGATGGTGCGGCTCGGGTACCGGACCAATCAACAAGTATATGATTACAATTCATTATCATTGAGAGGACATTAAAATGAAAAAAATGCAAACAATTTTTTTGGGTTTGTTACTGACCGGCGTTATTCTCTTTCCCCAGAGCTGGATTCCCATGGAGCTCCAAAAAATGGAATTGAAACTCCGGGAATTAAAGGCCCAGGTGCTGACCCTGGATGAATATGCACCCAATAAATTTCCCGAATTCGAAGAATTGGAGAGAACCAACCAGTTGATCGAGCGTATCGATTTCAACAAGAGAAAATTCAACCTGCTCATCGACCGTTATAATCTGATAGAGGACCAGATTTTTCCTTTTTTATTAAAATATTTCCAAGAACACCCGGAACATCAAAACCGAATCATGTCAAAATTCGGACAATTCTCCGGAGACGGTGAGAACAGTATCCTGCTCATTCAAAAGGAAATCAATCATATCGCCCTGTTGATCAACAGACTGGAAAATGAACAGGAAAGGGTCCGGGCCCTGGCCAGGGCCAATGAAATTGCCAAAGAAAAAAAGGAGACTGCTCAGAGGAGCGAGCAGGTCATTGATATCTCTATCCGAATCAAAAGGCTGGAGGAAAAACAGGCCATCCTGTCCAGTGATCTGGAAAGTGAGACCAAAAAACTGGCAGGCCTGGGAAACCGTCAAAAAGAACAGGAAGCAAAAATAGAAGAAAAGACCGCTGAAATTCGGGAATCAAAAATCAAATCAAAACTTTCAAAGAATGCCTTCGAACAGCTGCTGCACCGGACTGCCGCTCAGGTCAGGGAAATCCGCCTGAACGGCCTGGAAATCCCCCGGCTGAATACAACCAGAACCTTCATCTATTTGTCCGAAAACCGGATAGAAACCTTCAAGCAAAAAAGCCAGGATATTAAAAGAGAAATTACCTCTCTGAAAAAACAACGGCAAAATGATTTCCAGAAAAAAATACTGAAGGGGATTATCATCATCATCATTGCCTTTTTTCTGGTTGTCCTGTTGATCAGGATTTTCCGACAGATGGGAAAACGAATAATCAAAAGAATCGATCTGAGTGCGGTCATTTCCGCCCACCGAAAACAACGCTACCAGACCCTGTTCTCCATCATTCTCTCCATCATCAAGATTACCCTATGGGTTCTGGCCGTTCTATGGGTACTGGGTGAACTGAACATTGACTATGCTCCCTTCCTGTTGGCCGCAGGAGGTGTCTCGCTGGCCATCGGTTTCGGTGCCCAATCACTGGTAAAGGATATTGTGGCCGGTTTCTTCATGCTCATGGAGGAACAGCTGGCTCTGGGTGACGTGGCGGAGATTGACGGAAAAAGCGGTTCGGTGGAGAATATCTCTCTGCGTACCATCCGGCTCCGGTCTTTGAACGGAACCCTGCATATTATACGCAACGGCAGCATCACCAATGTATCGAATCTCACCCATCAGTGGTCCAGAGCCGTCATTGAAGTTGGGGTAAGTTATGATGAGAACAGTGAAAATGTGCTGTCTGTATTAAAACAAATATGTCACGATATTTATGAGGACCGGGAGTGGCATCCCCTGTTAATCGAAGAACCGGTTCCGCAGGGCATTTTGTCATTCGGGGATTCGTCCATCAATTTCCGTATCCTGGCCAAAACCGTTCCCGGCAAACAATGGGGTATTGACCGGGAAATAAAAACCCGGATTAAAAAAACCTTTGATCAAAAAGGCATTGAAATTCCCTTTCCCTTTACCAATATCATTGATCGTACCAAGCGACCCCCCAATCCATAGAAGTCATTCATTCAGGTGTTTCCCGGCCCGGTGAAGTGGCGCCGGACCGAAATTGAAGTGGAAAATAATCATATTTTTGGGTTTTTAAACTTGAAATCTCCTGGAAAAAATGGTAAAAATATATTTAATAAGGAGGAAGGCATGCCTGCCAAAGGATATGTTGAAATTTCCATTGAAACCTGTAAGGGCTGCAATCTCTGTGTCTTGCACTGTCCGACCAAATGCCTGGCCCTGAACACCACGGATACCAACAATTACGGACTGCATTACGTCTATCTGACTGATGAAGAGGAATGTATTGCCTGTCAAAACTGTTCTATCATATGTCCTGATGCAGCCATCAGTGTTTTCAAAAAAGTCAGTTAATGTCTTCTCCCTGAAATTATGCTACCTATTCACCGACATTCAACGGAGTCATCTCCTCATCATTGATTCTACTTTTTTGCAAATTATCTGAATCACATAGAATGTTTTTTAACGGAGGAAAAATTGGCTGATACAAGATTTATGAAAGGAAACGAAGCCCTCGGGGAAGCAGCGATTCGTTCCGGCCTTCAGGCTTATTTCGGGTACCCCATCACACCTCAATCCGAGGTGGTTGAATATCTGGCCATGCAGGAACCCAACCACAATTACGTATTGATTCAGGCGGAAAGCGAAGTGGCATCGGTAAATATGGTTTACGGGGCCGCCGCAGCCGGTGCCCGGGTGATGACCACCACCTCTTCTCCAGGATTTTCATTGATGCAGGAAGGGGTTTCCTACATTGCCTGTGCAGAACTTCCCTGTGTCTTTGCCAATATCACTCGAGGCGGCCCGGGATTGGGGACCATCCAGCCCAGTCAAAGCGATTATTTCCAGGCAGTCAAAGGAGGAGGACACGGAGATTACCATTTAATTGTCCTGGCGCCCAACTCGGTCCAGGAAATGGTGGACCATATTTTCCTGGCCTTTAAACTGGCAGATCAATACCGGACTCCGGCCATGCTGTTATCCGATGGCGCCATCGGTCAGATGATGGAAAAGGTGGTACTTCCCGATCCGGTCCCCTACACATCCGACAAACCCTGGGCCACTACCGGGAAAACTCCGGACCGGGAAAGGAATATTATTACTTCTCTTTTTATCCAGGCCGAAGTGATGGAAAAAGTCAATTTGAAACTGCAGGAAAAGTATAAAAAAATAAAGGAGAACGAAGTCCGGTACGAGGAATACCAGCTGGAAGATGCCGAATTTGTGGTCGTAAGCTTCGGATTGTGCTCGAGAATCTCCAAAAAGGTTGTGGATATGGCCCGAAGTGCGGGGATAAAAATGGGGCTTTTCAGACCCATTACCCTATGGCCCTACCCGGAAAAACCAATCGAGGAGCTGGCCGGACGCTCCCAGACCCGATTCTTCATTTCTATTGAGATGAATGCCGGACAAATGGTGGAAGATGTCAGATTATCGGTAAATGGCCAGAAACCGGTCCATTTCTACGGTCGAACCGGAGGAATTGTTCCCACACCCGATGAGATATTGAACCATATCCGGGAAAATTTACTTTAGGAGACAACCATGAAACCAGGATACGAACAAATATATAAAAAACCCGCTACCCTCCTCCCCAAACGCATGCACTATTGCCCGGGTTGTTTTCATTCCACCATCCATAAGATCTTAATGGAAATTGTCTAGGATTGGTACATCCAGGACAAAATCATAGGGCCATGCCCGGTAGGATGTTCGGTATTTGCCTATGACTACCTGGATATTGATATGCAGGAAGCCGCCCATGGAAGGGCTGCAGCCGTGGCCACTGGTATCAAACGCATGCTGCCCGATAAAATCGTTTTTTCATATCAGGGTGACGGTGACCTGGCCGCCATCGGCACCGCCGAAACCATTCACGCCTGTAACCGGGGAGAAAACTTCACCTTCATCTTTATCAATAATGGTATTTACGGCATGACCGGAGGTCAGATGGCCCCGACAACCCTGGAAGGACAAAAAACCACCACTACCCCCTATGGCCGGGAAATGTCCAAGACCGGAATGCCCATGAAAATGGCTGAACTGGTATCCCATTTCGATGGCGTGGTCTATGCAGAACGGGTCAGCTGCGATACCCCGGCCCACACCCGCAAGGCCCGAAAGGCAATCGAAAAGGCCTTTAAAATCCAAATGAAGGGAATGGGCACCACATTCGTAGAGGTGGCATCAAATTGTCCGTCCAACTGGAAATGTACACCGGAAGAATCCCTGGAATGGCTGAAAGAAAAAGTATTCCCCTATTTTCCTCTCGGTGTATTCAAAGAGCCGCCCAAGGAGGAGGTGGAATAATGCTACAGGAAATGATTTTTGCCGGATTCGGAGGCCAAGGAGTGCTTTCAATGGGAACCCTGCTGGCCTATGCGGCCATGAAAGAAGGAAAGGAAGTTAGCTGGATGCCTTCCTATGGCCCGGAAATGCGGGGAGGGACAGCCAACTGCATAGTCAATATCAGCGACGAGCCCATCTCTTCTCCCATTGTCAGCGAATATGACATTGCCGTTGTGCTTAATCAGCCCTCCCTGAAAAAATTCGAACCCCGGGTCAAGAAGGGTGGTATGATGATCTGGGAAAGCACTCATATCAAGGAAGCGCCGGTCCGAACCGATATTACCGTTATTGCCCTGCCCGCGGTTGAGAAGGCGACCAATGAACTAAAAAATGTAAAAGTCATGAACATGCTTCTGCTGGGCAGCTTGGTCAAATTAAAAAATGTGGTCAAGAAAGAATCCCTTTTGATAGCCTTGAAGGATACCCTGCCCAAGCGCCATCATCATTTAATTCCCCTCAATGAACGGGCCATTGAAATGGGCATGAACCTGGTCTGAGTTTCGGGACGTTCGATCCAATCTTTATGTAGATAATACTTCTGGAAAATTTTCTATAACGGAAATATAAGGAATAAAACCATTTTAATAAGTGAAAAAACTGGTGGTTTTAAAAAATAACGTTAATAATGAAAGATTTAATAATCTCCGTAATTGGTGTAATTACAGTAGGAGCTGTAGGTATAATAATTCTGACCATAGTAATCACACTACCCTTCCGACTCGAAATAATCACTATAGGGAGGACAGGCTATTGACCCGATGGTGGTGATTCCAACTGCAGTACCCAATGCCACCTTTGACCATTTGGATATCTTCTTTAAAAATTCACGCCGGCTTTCGATCTTGGCATCGTCCTTTTTTTTGATATCACTCATTATTAGCTCCTTTGTTTCTACCATATAAATAGTATATTAAAAAATAAATGTCAATAGAATTTTTCTTTTTTTTTAAAAAAATTATTTTCCATAAAAACAGGCAGGAATCTACCGTTTGGGATACGATTCGGGATCTCAGCGGCCCATGACATAGGTAATGCCAATCAACAACCTGAAACCGGAAAGATCGACCTTTTCCTCGCCTTCTTCCATGGGAACCTGGCTAAAATCATATTTCAGGGTCACGGTCAAATCGAGCTTTTTACCGAGCTGGAAATAGGTCCCCACAAAACCCGAACCTCCAAAATTGGAACGGTAGCTGGTGGTCTCATGATATTCATCCCCTGCCGGAAATGATTCCTGAGTATTGTACCTGGCCATTGCCGCACCGACAAAGGGAGTGAACTTTTTTATCTTGTTCAAATGGATTTTTGCTCCGATATAAATCGGGATCATGGTCAGGGTGACCTTGTCCTCCAGTTCCGTGGCCTTACCGCTGGCAGTGAAATAGGAAGTAGAAAAGAAGATTTCAACCTTTTCATTAATGGTGAATGAAGCGGTGATAAAACCGGCCGGAACAAAACTACCGTAAACCTCTGAGAACACACTGCCGGTTCCGATACATGCTCCCAGTCCGCCGCCAATCCGCCAATAATTCTTCTTTTTAATGACCCGTTCAACCGGAATTTCAATCTCTTCCGGCTGAATGACCGGGACTTCAATGATTTCTTTCTTTTTTCTGGCTCTCAATTCTCCTTTCTCGGCATCCCAGATCATCACCTTGATTTTCTTTCGATCCTGAAGGCAATTCAAGCCGGTGGCAATCACTTCATCACCGATATTGATCCCGGAAATCACATGGACCATTCCGGATTCAATGGCACCGATGTTAAGCCTGCGCAAGGCAGCCCGTTTGGCATCCACCACAAAGACATAATAACCGGAATCATCTTTCAAAACCTCTTTTTCCGGAATCACCATGGCTTGGTCATATTCCCTGTACAGAACCCGGAAATTGACCTTCATGCCCTCTGACAATTTCAAATCCTCATTCCTCAGTACTATTTTGGTTTCGGTCTCGGTTTTGCTGATCCTTCCCGGGAATTCACCTTCCACTTCGGTTGAGGAAATCCGGACATCCATCCCCTGGGAAAATAATCCTGAATCAACAGCCGGAACCGATACTTTCATCAATTGATCGGACACCATCCGCAGGACCGTGACACCGGTTTCCAGGGGTTCACCCTCTGAAATGATATAAATCACCTTACCGTCAAAGGGTGCTTTGATCTGGGTTTTGGACAGGTCATCCATTTTCTGAGCCAGCAGGATTTCAACCTCCTGGATTTTTTCCTGGGCCTTCTTTTCGGCTGCCGGGCTTCGAACCTTCCAGTTTTGACGTTTGAATAAAATAGTCTTCCAGTTTTTTATTAACTCTTCCACGCTTTTGATCTCTTTTTCGATCACACCGGAATCAAGCCGGACCAGAATCTGACCCTCCTGTACCCGGTCACCGTCAGCAACCACCACCTCTTTGACACTGGCGGTCAACTGGGTTCTCAATTCAACATCCTGGTCAAATGATAGACTTTCCTCAAAATATTTATACTCCTTGAAAACCTGATATCCGATCTTCCTGACCTGGACTTTCACCCTGCCAGGGCAGTCCTTTTTCTCCGGTTCCGGCTGGGGCTGAATCACTGCCTCAGGTTCCCGGATTTCCGGTGTCTTTTCCGGCTTCATTTCCATTTCGGTTTCCGGGGCAGCAGTATCTTCCGCCTCGGTTTTCTGGGAAACCGGGAAATAAATAGAAATGACGATTTGATCTTTGGCAAATTCCTTGACTTCATAGCGGGTGTATAAAAAATTCTGCAGGCTCTCCAGAAGTTGATCCTGGGACTCCTTATGGGAGTAAATCTTGAGTATGATTTCTTCAATACCTTCAATTAAGCCATAGGTATTATAGTTTATAACTTCTTTGTTTGCCTTTAAATAATCAATATACTCCGGATACCCCTTTTTCGAAGTATCATCAGTCTGAGCATATGCATTCATCCCAACAACCATGATCATTGTAATAATGAGTACAGATAAATTAATTTTTCTCATCAACAACTCCTTTTTTCCTATAAAAGATATGGAATTATACTCAAGTGGGATCCAAAAGTCAACCTTAAAATCCCATTAATGCCAATTTCAACTACTTCACATAACCCAGTGTTTTTAATTTCTCAATCTGTTTTTCATCCAGATAAAAAGAGGTACTGTCATGTTTGAAAATCCGGCACTTTTTTTTGAATCGACGGTAGCGGGCAAAAAGCTGGCGGGCAATTCCATGATCTCCGACCTGCTGGTTGTATTTTTCACCGGGATCGAGCTTCAGATTGTATAGATACCAGGAACCGGAAAAATTCTTGATAAAATGCCAGTTTTCATAGAGAGTGGATTCGGTCTCTGCCATTTTTTCTGAAAAACTGTGATCCACCAGATGGGCAAATAAAAACCGCTGGGGTAACTGCAGTTCACTCCCGCTGATCTGGGGCAACAGACTGATTCCCTCATGGTCCTTGTCCGGAGGCAATCCCAGAAATTCGTTCAGGGTTGGCAGTACATCGATAAGGCTGACATTCTCTTTTATGGTGCCGGTGCTGAATTGACCACCGGGATAATAAAACATCAGGGGGACATGAATGACCTCCCGGAACAGGGAATAACCGTGTCCTTTCAGGCCATGATCCCAGAGCTCTTCACCGTGATCAGAGGTCACCACAATCAGGGTATTCTCCGACCAGTTAAACAACTCATAGAGTTCCCGGATATGTTGATCCACATAACCGATTTCACTGTCATACATGGCCACCTGGTTATCACGGGGATCATCCTGCTTATGATACCAGGGTTCCCGTTTGAAAAAGGGTTGATGGGGATCCATGTAGTGCAAGTACAAGAAATACCTTTCCCGGCTTTTAATTTCATCGGCCCATTCCTTTACCTGCTGGTTGATGGCCGGTGCACCGCGGTAGGTAAAGGTTGAAAACTTATCAAATCCCTGATCAAACGCTTCTTTGTCACCGATGTTGATATTATCCGAAACCCCGTAGGTGCTGTACCCGGCCTGTTTGAATATTTCTCCCAGAGTGGTGATCTCATGGGGGATTTTGTTTAGTTTCACTTTCAGTTTGGGTGCCATTTTCCGGAGTTTGATGGTCCCGCCAATATTCAGGACCACACCGTGTTGAAACGGATAAAAAGAAGTAAACAACGAAGCGGTGGAAGGAGCGGTCAAGGAAGAAGTCGCATAGGCTTTTTCAAAGAGAACACCCTGAGAGGCCAGTTTGGCCAAAAAAGGGGCCGTGTTTTTGGGATAACCATAGAAGGGAAGATGATCTGCCCTCAGGGTATCAATGACGATGACCACCACATTGGGCAGGGCGGAGCGGTCCGGCCGACATCCCGGGGCGGTCAACAGGCATATCGACACCCCCAGAACCAGCAATAGGGTCAACAGCCTGACGTTGTTCTTCACTTTCATTTCAGTACAGAATATGCTTGCCCCTAAAATACAATTCCCAGCATCAGCCGAATACTGGACATATTGATGGCCATCTTGCTCACATTTCGAATCCAGGACTCACCGGGAACCGAACCAAACATTTCCCAGGTATAAAACCAGCCCAGGTCATAGGGATTTATCTCAAAACTGTAAATGGTCCCCTGAATGGATTCAGACAGGGATTCTCCAAGCGAGTTTGTAATAGAGGTGTCCCGGCTCCCGGACAGGTTGCTCACTTTCAAATAACATAATTCCAGTTTTAGAATCAGGTTCGTTTTTTTACCGATAAGAAAATTGTATTTTCCTCCCACCAGTATTCCGATACCGGTGCCAGTGGCCGAGATATCTTCATCCTGCCTGTGCCAGTAAGTGGATTCTGATACTTCCAGGTTTTTCTGGTGGGATAAGCTGAGCAAATTCAATCCCACATTAGCATAAACACCATATTTTCCGAACCGTCTTTCCGCTCCCACAAAAGGCATGAAATAGGTTAATTTTGAAGAGAGATTGTAACGGTGATCCTCGGTTGTGGTGGTCCAGTTTAAGCGGTAGGTTTTTTGGTTGGATTGATTGCCATAACCGAATTCAAGGCCGGCTTTCAGATACCAGTCTTCCGAAATCCGGTAATTGACCAGGGCATTGACCGGAAAATAAATAATATTCTTTCCGAATTTACCGCTGGTCGTATATTCCAGGCCGTAGTTTTGGATGTACTGACCCATCAGGTTGTCAATCCCTGAAGCCCGGTCGTAATATTCGCCGGGATCCGACCATGACATCCCGGCTGAAATTTCAAATCCGATCTTTTTCTCTTTTACGTGCTGGAGATCTTTCGGCCGGGTCCGGGGTTGTTTCCGTACCGTTGGGATCTCCGGTTGAATATCATAAGTGATCTGGAATCCGGCCATCATTCCCGGTTTCAGCAGGTATTTGTCATTGGGAATAAGAATGACCATTCGATCATTCTTTTTTTTGATCTCCCCGGAACAGGCCAGGTTGACTTCCTTAAAGGTCAGAGATATTTTTTCTCCATCCTGAATTTCTGCCAGAACATCCCGGTTGGAGTCATTCGGGATTAATTCAATTTTAAGCACCGAATCATCCCCGATCCGGGCCACTACCTGGTCCTCTTCCACCGGCATTTTTTTATCAACAATATCCAATACATTTCCCTCAATCAGCGAATGGATCCGCTGCCGGGATTTCTGCTGCTTTTTCTTTTTAATATCGGTTTTAAACTCCTCTATTTTTCTTTTGGCCTGGGTTTCGGCCGGCTGGCTGCGAACCTTCCAATGTTCACGATTGAAGAGTGTTTTTTCCCATACTTCCAGACTCTGCTCTGCTGTCCGGATTTCTTCATCCAGTCCCGAAACATCAAACTGGAGTAGTATTTGGCCGGTCGTGACCCGGTCCCCCTTGGCGACCAGCACCTCGGAAACAGACCCGCTGACCAGCGACCTGATTTCAAGGACTGCCCGGCAGCCCACTGTTTTTTCAAATGTTAACGTTTTTTTCTGGTTGCTTTTTTTGTCAATTTCCGGAAACAGGTTCAGTACCAGAAAGAGAACCAGTAAACCAAAAAGTATTTTCTTCATATTCTCCTCGTTTATTAAAAGACTTTGTCTGCCACTCGGGCCGCATTGGCCATCATGGTAAAGGTCAGGTTCTTTGCAGGTAAAAACGGGAAAATGGTGCCGTCAACAAAGAACAGGTTATCAAAATCCCGGCTCCGGCAATCCGGTGTGACACCCAGTGGTCCATCGGTGGTGCTCATAGGCAGGGTTCCCGAATAGTGGACACTGGCCCCCATGGGCCGGGAGTGGATCATCATGGGTGGTGCAATCGACCCCAGTTTTCTCAGAAATTTCATCACCCGCTTGGTGGCTGACGACATGATGGCTTTTTCGTCGGGAATCGATTGATAGGTAATTTTCAGGGTGGTCTGGTCTTGCTTGCCGGTTGAATCCGGCTCAATGGTGACCTGGTTATCCGCTCGCCGGGTATCGCAGAAATTCAGGTTGATGACCCCCAGTGCCGAATGTAGATTCCGGGTCAGGTAGGTTGAGGTTTTAAAATCCAGCGGCATCTGCAGGGTCACCGGGTGAATCAAGGCCGTTTTCAGGGTGGTGATCTGACCGTGAATGTAATTGGAGGTCTTTTCACACTCGAAACCCACGGCCAGCTGGTGATACACATAGGACTCCGGGTTATATGATTTTCCCATTAAACTGAGGTTCAAAAAAGGAACCAGGATCTGACGGTTGTCCATCAGACCTTCCAGTTTCAGTATTTTTCCGGTTTGCCGGTAAACGGAATCCAGGAAAATTTTAGATGATGAGAGGGTACCGGCGGCCAACACCAGGTTATCCACTTTTATTTCACCTCTTTTCTGAAGAGTCAGATCCTGGAAAACCAGGTGAGTGATCCGCTTCCGGGAATTGACCTTAAAATATTCGACCAGCACCCCGGGTTTATAGCTGAAATGTTCGTATTTCTGGCACTCGGCCAGGGTCAATGAGGGAACATACAGGGAATCACTGGGACATCCCCAGAGACACCTTCCCGAATAGTCACAGGCCTTGCGATCCCCCTTGTCAACACTCAGGGTGGCAATTCTGGACCTGCCCAAATAAAAACCCTTCCGGTTGAGTAGTTTTCTCCGTTTTTGGTATTTTTCCAGAATTATTTTTGAATTCTCATCCAGTTCCAGGGGAGGAAGAAGGTTCTCATGCCAAGGGAAAAAACGGGAGATATCATCCCTGTCCCCAATCAAACCAATCCGCTCGGCTATCTCCTCGTAATAAGGCTTCAGGATTTCATAGTTAAAGGGAAAGAGGGCCAGGTCCTGATCATTGAATGGATAGCTTCCCCCGGTCCAGGCCTCGGCCAGCCCGCCCCGGGCAAAAGAAAACAGCGGATCAAAATTCCTGCTATCGGATTTGAAACCCGGGGGGACTTTAAATATATACATCTTATTGGGAGGGAATTCGTAGATCTCCTTGTCAAAATCGGGGGATACTACGGTCTCATAATTTTTACCTAAAAAATAGGCAACCGGGTCCTCCAGTTTGGATTTGATATCAACGAAAGAAAACTCCGGGTTTACATTGGGGGGGGCTGAATACCCCACATCCAGCATCTCAACCTGATGTCCCTTTTTAAGGGCGGAAAGCGCAAAATGGACACCACTGGCCCCGGAACCCACAACCGTTATTTTAACCATGGTTCAATTCCCCCGTCTGTTTTGATTTTAGGACAACTTGAAGGGGAAACAAAAATGCAAACGATACCAACAGAAAAAAGGCAAGCCCCATTCCCTTTAATCCCATGATCAACAACAACAGGAATTTTCCCCGGTTATCCGATCGATCGATGATCTGGGCGTGGGGAGAAGCGGTTTCCAGAATCGCCAACAGATAAACCAACTTCTGGCGAAGCAGGGAGCGGGAATAGAAAAAACGAGAATATGAATCACAGGCTCGGACCAGAATCCGGTTCCTGGCCCCCAGGCGGGCCAATATCCGATCAAATTTATTTTTGGCCTTCATTTCGATTTTTTGATGGACATCCAAATATTTTTTCATCACATACGGGCCGGGCTTTTGCCCGAGCAGGTATTGACAGAAAACCCGGCATTCTTTTTCCAGATCCTTGCTCCGGAGTTCAGACTTCTGAGCCTGAAAACTGTCATCGATCATCCGCTCGATTCCCAGGAACCCGGAAGACAATCTGCTAACCGCATCATGGGGATCGGCAATCCCATCATTGCGAAAAGTGGCCAGCTGCCCCATAGTAAAGGGCAGGATCGGGTACAGCAGGGGTTCTGCCAGAAGCAGGAAAAAAACCATGGGGCTCAGAGGAACATGCAGAAAACGGGCCGGGCCTGTCTGGAAGCGGGAGGACAGCAATTTCATGAAATCCTTGATGGTAACTGTCTGGTTGCCCCCCAGTTCAATAATGTCCCCCTTGAAGAGCGACTTATTCAATATATCCCGGATCACCTCGGCCACATCAGCCACATGCACCGGTTGAATCTGTACAGCCCCCTTACCGAATACCGGAACCAGCGGTAAACCGGCAAACCGGGCAAAGCCGCTGAAAACCGGGGAGCCGGCTCCCAGGATAATGGTAGGTCTCAGAATCGTATAATTGAGCCCGCTCTTTTTGACCTCACCTTCAGCCTGCTGTTTGGAACGGGCATAAAAATAGCGCTGTTGGCGTTTGAATTTTACGGCAATGGAGCTCACCAGTAAGAAATGTTTCACTCCAGAATCCTGGCAGGCTTCCAGTAATTCCCGGGTGGCCCGGTCATTTACCCTTCGGTACTCAGCCCGGCCCGCCTTGCCGGTTACCGCTGCCAGATGCACCACCGTATCCACCTGGTTTAAGACCGACCGGTAGCACTCGGGATGCAATAGATCCCCCCGGATCATTTTCAGATTTTCGGGAACTTTATCCGGGAAATGAACTTTTTCCGGTTCCCGGCTCAAACCAAAAACCGTTTGATAGGATGACAAATCCAGTTTTTCGAGCAGATGGCGGCCCACGAATCCGGTGATGCCGGTTATCAATATGGATTTTGTCATTTCAAAGATCCCCTTCGATATCCTATCATACGCAGAACCCCCAGAATATCCAGCCAGGCAGTCCTCATTATTTTAACCCGTGAATCCCGGTCCTCGATCCAGCGAACCGGAATTTCTTTTACCTTGTACCCTTCCTGGTGGGCAATATGCAACAGTTCCGTATCAAAAAACCACTCATCATCTTTGATATGGGAGAACAACTCTGACACGGCCTGTTTGGAGATGGCTTTAAAGCCGCACTGGGCATCGGTAAAGGGGAAACGCAGTAAGAGCTTCAACACCCAGATATACCCCCGGGATATGATTTCCCGACGCAGGCTTCGATCCACATCCGCCCCCTTATACTGCCGTGAGCCGATGGCTATATCATAGCCATCAATAATGGCCTGGATCATGGGAGGAAACGCCTTCAGATCGGTTGACAGGTCAATATCCATATAAGACAAAACATCTGCCTCGCTTCTGGTCCAGGCATATTTAACCATCCGGCCCCGACCCTTCCGGGGGAGGTGAAATACCCGGACATTAGAAAATTGTTTTTCCAATTTTCTGGCAACCTCCAGGGTTTTATCAGTGGAGGCATTGTCCCCTATTGAAATGATCCAGTTTAAATGCTTGCATTCAGCGGACAGAAATTCCCTCAACCGGTTCACACTTTTTTCCAGTATATGTTCCTCATTATACACCGGTAACAGCACATCGGTTAAAACCTTTTTTTGATCACCTTGCTTCACCGAAGCTTCCTCCTTGAAGGGTGCTCTTGGCCAACAATGAACTTCCCTTGTTATGGTTAATATTCAGTATATACCCCTGATAATATACCACGTCAACATAGTCTAAATCAATATCTGCAAACCTTTCGGCATAAACCCGGAATTCCAGAAAATGCCGATCGGAAAGGGTGACGGTTAACGGGTAATGGTTAAAACCATCATCCCGGATATCCCTGGGCTTCAATACCCGTTTATCCAGGGACTGCTTATCACTGTAGGAAAAGATATCCAATTCGGCCAGCGGCCGGATTCTTGACCGCACCCGGCGACACTGCAAATAGAAATCAACCTTTAAAAAGCCTTTCGAGTAGGGTATGAAGGGGCCGAAGCTCAGAAAGCCGGCCCGGTGTTTTTTCTGAAAGAAACCCCGGGTAAAGCCTCCGGAGGCCCGGGCATTTCTGATGTTTTCCCCGACTTTACCGGGAAACTTTTCTGCCTCATAGCGGTGGTTTCTCTTCCACCCCTTCAGGTCCAGAAATAGAAGCACGGACACCGGATTTGGCTGGTTTGAAAACGCATCTTCCAGAACCAGCCTATTTTCACCGGGATTTAATACAACCATTTCATTTGCCTCTTCAATAAAATGGTTCTCAGGTCCGATCCGTTCACCCGCATTATTGAAAAAGAAAATTTTTCCGATGCCGACTTTCACCGGACCATCGAAAGGATTCAGAATTCTCAACTCTATCCCCCGACCCCGGATTTCCCTGGCCTGAGCAATGAAGGGATCTACAAAAGAATACAAGTGTAGGAACTGGTCTTTCACATTGTAGACCTTCAAGAGCCGGGCCTGATTCATTCTTTCCGGCCACTGCCTGAAAAAATGGCTTATTTCCTGATTGAAACTGGCCAGTAAGGCATGGGTCAGGGGATACCGCTCAAACGTCTTCTGATCCCAGTTTACAAAATCGGGATACAAAAACAGAGACCGATGGGTGTTTTCAAGCACCGCCACCGGTGCGGTCAATCCGGCGATATAAGCATTATCCAGCTTTTCTCCCAGTTCATGAGATATTTGATAGACCGTATGGGTCTTGTCCCGGTTCCATTTCAGGTAATTGGACAGATTGCTGGCCAGGGACATGCCTGTCAGCAAAATGATCAGCAGCCATGAAACCGGTTTAAAATTCAAACGGATCCGCCCGGCCATAAATCGAATATAGAGTTTTTTCAGAAAAATCAGCAATCCGATCAACAAGGCCGAAAAGACAACATAACGGATGGAGAGAGGTGGAATTTGAATGGATTTCAGGTACAGGTCCCAGAGGGGGAAAAAACAGAAATTGGCAGCCAGTCCCAGCCAGAGGGTATCAGATATGAAAATGACCGTTTTCTGAAAAAACGAATATTCAAACCGCCTGCTACCGGGCAAACGGGTTATGGCCTTCATAAACAAAATAGACATGAAGATCATGGCCGGAATCACCGGGATCAAATACCGGGTAGGCCGGTGATTCATGAACATGAAAAACAGGGTATGTAAGAAAAACAGCATTCCGAACCCGATCCCGGTTATATCAATTTTTCTCTGCACCGCTTTTCTGATCAAATAGGGAACGGATAAAAGTGATAACAGCCATACCACCGGAATTTTGTAAAACTGTTCCTTCCAGTTGAACCCATAAAAATTATGGATGGCCTGATCCAGGGTTTTTGGTAACACCTGGTTAGAAATATACTGGCCCGGCACACTCAGAATCCATTCCCGGTTGGGAATATAAAAAAGGACAACCCATAGCCCCATGGCAATGGCCACTCCCAGAAAGGCAAAACCAAAAAGCCTGACACCTTTCTTCCAGGATTCCTTTCCCGGTGTTTTAAACAGTAAAAACCAGATGATTACCGCTGCCAGGGGAACCGGAACAAAATACCCGGCGATATTTTTAAACACAAAGCTCATAAAAGCCGAGGCAGCAGAAAGTGAAAGGTAGAGAGGATTTTCACTGGATCGGAATTTCTCGACAAAATAAAGGCTGAGAATCATCCAAAACATCATGGGGGTTTCAAAAGTACCGATTCGATTATACATCACCATGAA
>DAOVIP010000121.1 GCA_030671465.1 Candidatus Aminicenantota bacterium
ATAGGGTTGCCATTCTGAAGCCTCCTTCAGTTTCAGGACCAGTTTGGAGGTTTCCAGGCACACCTTGATTGATTTGTTGTTTTCAATGGCCCGGTATCGGGCCGTGCTAAAGGCAGAGGTAACGGTTCGGATCATTTGGTTGGTCCGGCTGTGAAGTTGAAATGAGCGGAAGCCCGAAAAACCAACGATGATCAACAGTCCGCACAGGGCGACCGCAATCAGCAGTTCAAAAACCGTGAACCCTCCGGGCCGGTGCCGGGGTACATGGCGAAAGCAAACATGTTTGCTGCAATCAAACATCGTATACCTCCTCGATAAAATCAATAAAGAAATCAATAATGAGGGTGATGATTCCGGTGTGAAAATAAGCACCCGAATCAAACCCGGAACCAGTTGAATGAATGGTCATCCGGCCTTGGTTGTGTACTTCTTCTGCAAATAAGCTTCCGGATATTTCCAGTTCCTCACTCCGGTTTTCAAAACGACCCTGAACCAGTATGGTGGCCTGGATAATGGCTTTTCCCTCTATATCCACTGTGACACCGGGCTGGCTGTTTTCCGTCGGGTACAGGTCATGGGTACCGCCAATCAGGGTCAGGTTGTTCAGCCTGATCTTTTCAATGTCCAGGTTTTGGGTTTCCAGGGAAGTAGTGATCACGGTCTGGCCCGACACCAGCAGTTTGATATTGGTACTTTCCAGAAATGCTGGCTGCTGACTCTGTTCCAGACTCCACAGATTTCCGTTTACAATTATTTTCTGATTGAAAACGGACTGAACCGGTATTTGCGGGTCCCAGCACCGGAAATAGTCCTCCTGCGGTTGATAGCTGAGCTGATAACATTGGCCACCCAGATGAAATTGGATTTCTTGAATTCCCTCCCGGGTTGAAAAAATCAGCTTCTGCAGATCTCCCTGGATGAATATGGTTTCAACCCGGCCCTCCTCAGCCAGGATATAAATGCCCTTTTCGATAGGTTCATCCGAGATATCGAATCCGAACTTTTTTCTGATTTCCGCCCAGCTGAGTAGATTCCCCTGAATTTTGAGGGCATCGGCCAGAAACCCGGTCACATCAAAATCCACCGGGATATCTCCAATCAGGTACTGCCCCTGGGTTTTGACTTCAATATGGTTTTCTTTCAGATAAATATCTTCCGGGATTTCGATTTTGGCCTGGAGAAAGAAGGTGATTAAATGGAGCGGTATATTGCCGGAAAGCAGATCAATGATGACATCTGTCTTCAATTGATAGTTGCTTTTCAGAGAATGGATCTGGATGGTATCGATGATTCTGATTTTGCGATAATCGTCCTGTTGTTGAATACGGTTTGAAAAGGAGTTTTTTATCAGGACCTGATTGACCTGAACATCCGGAAAAATGTCCAGGTTGAAATAGTCGGATTCTGGACAGTGGATATTCAAAAGATTATCCCCGAAGACCTTTTCCCTGAATTGATGCTGATAAAATATAAGTTCCTGGTAAATCCTTTCGGTCTCGGCAATTTTTTTTGCCCGGGCAGACAGGATACGCTGATGGATGAGGGTATGGGTGAGCAGGGCCATTCCGGCCAGGGAGAGGAAAACAACAAACAATATGGCCAGGATCATACTGCCCCTTGATTGAGCGGCTTCCGGTCTTGGGAGTTTCATCAGGCCACCGTGTTGATCAGGAAAATATACCCCCTGATCTGTTCCCTGCGGTTCACTTCGATCTTGTACAATACCGATCTGGATTCTGAAAAGAAATTGATATAAAAATCTGTTACTTCTTCGATGAGCGGTTGAAAATTTCCCCGATCCACTTTTCGTTTCAAGATGTTTTGTTTGGCATACAGTTTGTATTCCACCTGCTTCAGAAGGATGATTGGAGAATTAGCGGGGTAGGAGTTTTTCAGGTTCTCGGACAGTGTGATCAGACCCTTTTTGATATTTTTTATTTCATTGTATTCAAAAGAGCCCTGATCAAGGTTATAGATCAATACCTTTTTGTTTTTTTTAAAATATTGATTCTGATCAATCTCGATTACCTTCTCGCCCTTTTCAGAGTCGGTGATGAGAACCTCACTACAGGTTCCGTAAACCACCATGAAGTGACTGGATGTGTGTTCGAAGAATGAGAGATCAAAATGTTTGCCGGCCTCCTGCAATCTCATTCCACATTTGGTCAGATCAGATTTTATGGTATCCACCGTGTGGAATATTGATTCCAGTCTCTGCTGTTTGGTGGTCACCTTTTTGGATATTGACGAGGTCTGGGAAACATTGATAATAACAATTGAAAGAATACTCAAACTGATGGCTAAAGCAATCAGAATTTCCAAAATGCTAAATCCGCTATTCATCTTGGCCTCCTTGATTTAAATGGTGAAAATATATTTTGATTTGAAGAAACAGACCCTCCGGGAAAACTGTTTGTGACCGACTGAGAGGACAATTTTTTTAATGGTCGGGGTCAAGTCAAATACTTCCCAAGTGATTTTAAACGGGTCATCCTTTTTAACATAAATCCCCGTGTTCAGTTCCGTGGCGTCAAATGGTTTGGAGGTCAGTAACTGGGTCTCGGATTGAAGTTTCTGCTGCAAATTCAATCTCAGCAAAGACTTTTTATAGTAATCCAACGAGAAAAAAATCATCTGGGTTATGAACAATACTCCCATGAACACCAGGAAGAAAGAGACCAGGGTCTCGATCAAAGTGAAACCGGTTGATTGATGCGGCCTTGAATTTCGGTTACCTCTGTTTTTGTTCATCTGACTCTCCTTCAAAATGAAATCCATTGTTCACTGTTCAAGATTGGTGCCAGACGATTTCCAAAATGACAGTTTTCAGCCAGAATGTGCCAATATCGGTCATTTTGGAAATTTATTTTGTCTGGCCAGCCCCTGATTTTTTTCTGTGAGTGTCAGTTTTGGTTTACCTTTCTCGGTTCTACAGTTAACTTTTGTTTACACCCGGGATTTGAAAATGAATGGGGCCGGATCGGGAAGATCCTTTACAGATCAGGTTATTGTTTTTTTCCGGGTTCGGACCCCGGCTTTGGCATGAGAATTGTTACCCTGGGGTAAGGAGGTTCACATGGTAGTTTTAAAAAGATTCATTTCGGTTTTGCTGGTGATCAGTTTGTTTATGGTTTTGGTTGGTCAGGTCAAGGCGGCTGAGAAGCAGTCAACCGCTTCGAAGCGGATCAACATCAACACAGCTACGGTTAAACAGCTTTCCACCCTACCCAGAATCGGTGAGAAAATTGCCCTGCGTATTGTTAATTTCAGAAAGCAAAATGGAAAGTTCAAGAGAATTGAAGAGTTGATGAAGGTGAAAGGTATCGGTGAAAAGTTATTTGTTAAGCTGAAAGACCGGATCACTGTTTAATTTTTACCCGGGGCAGGCCTAGGGCCTGCCCCTCTTTATCATAAGGAGGCAAAATGGATTCGAAAATCATGGAACTCAATTTATTGTTACTCTACCTGTCCGGGTGGGAAGAAGATTCGCGAAATACTCCCGGAGAAAAGATTTACCGAGCCTGGAATGGCTATCTGTTTGAAGTGTTAAACCAGCTGGAGGATGAAGCGTTGATTCAACAGTTCCGAAACGGTAAATCGGTTATTTTAACCAAAGAGGGAATTGGAAAGGCCAAGGAGTTGAAAAAGAAATTTCTTTGATCATTTTAAATTGCCAAAAAAGGAGGACACGGTTTACCGTGTCCTTTTTTTTTTGGGGGGAGTTTGCCGGTAACAGTTGATTTATTGTCAAAGAGAGTGTAAAATAACCTTTAAAAATGAAAGGAAAAGTGGCAATTATTCATGACTGGCTCAATGGAATGAGGGGAGGGGAGAAAGTTCTGGAAAACATTTTGGATTTTTTTCCGGAGGCAGATATTTTTACCCTTTTTTTGGATGAAAACAAAATATCGGAGAAAATCAAATCGCATTGTATTATTACATCCAGTCTGAACCGTTACCGGTATATCCGAAATCGATACCGCCTTTTTCTTCCTTTTTTTCCAGCAGTGGTTGAGGACTTTGACCTGAACGGGTACGGACTGGTTATCAGCAGTTCCCATTGTGTGGCCAAAGGGGTGATTCCCTCTCCGGATGCCCTTCATATCAGCTATATTCATTCTCCCATGCGTTATATCTGGGATCAATATCCGGTATATTTTGAGGGGGTCAGGGGCCTCCGGAAATCTTTTATCAAACACCAGGCCTCAAAGCTGCGCAGCTGGGATGTGTGCAGTTCCGCTCGGGTCGATTACTTCATTGCCAATTCCAATTTTGTCAAAGAAAGGATCTGGAAATATTACCGGCGGGAATCCGAAGTCATTCATCCGCCGGTCGATACTGACTATTTTCAGCCTTTGAAGAATCCGGAAAAAAATTATTTTCTGGCTGTATCCGCCCTGGTACCCTATAAGCGGAACCAGTTGCTGGTTGAAGCATTTAATCGTCTGGGTGAGCGGTTGATCGTTGTGGGGAGGGGATCTGAAGAAAAAAAATTGAAAAAATTGGCTGGAAAGACCATTGAGTTCAAAAGCGATATTTCCACAGAAGCATTGAAGCAGTTGTACCAGAATGCCAGAGCCTATGTGTTTGCCGGCATTGAGGATTTCGGAATATCATTTGTCGAAGCCCAGGCCTGCGGGGTTCCGGTTGTGGCTTTTAAAAGAGGCGGTGTAATGGATATTGTAGAAGATGAAAAAACCGGAATTTTATTCGAAGATCAAGGGGTTGAAACCCTGATGGCGGCCATTGAAAAGTGTAAAGAAATGGAAAATAACCGCCCCCATGGATTCTCAACTGCAGATATTCGGAAAAACAGCTTGAGATTCTCGGCTGAGGTTTTCCGGCAAAAAATGAAGACTTATTTTCAAGAGAGACAATGATCAGGAAAAAAAGAAAACAGTTGCTGCAGTTTTATATGTTCAGTGATATCATTGCCATCGTTATTGCCTTTAACCTGACCTTCTGGGTTCGCTTTCATTCGGGGCTCCTCGGTGCCCCGAAGGGGATTCCCCACTATAGCCTATACCTGCTGGTGATTCCCCTGCTGGTGATTATCCAGGTCCTGTATTTTTCCTACCAGGGTTTTTATGAGTTGAAACTAAGGCGAAACCGGCTTGATGATCTGTTTTTGGTCATGCTGAACACTGTTATCTCTTCGTTTTTCATTATCCTTATCATCAGTTATTTAAGAAGTTACAATTTTATTGATTTTGAAATTTCTCATGTGTATTTGTTTATATATATTCCTCTGAGCACCGCATTGGTATTTTGCCTGCGGTTAGTGATTTTCAATGTGTTTAATAATTTTTTTATTAAGAAAAACGGAGTATCCAGGATTTTGATTGCCGGGACCGGAGATATGGCGGTGATGGTTTCGGAAAAGCTGAAGAAATATTCCCATTTTGGCATTGAAGTGATTGGCTTTTTGAGTTCGGAAAACCGGAAAAATGTGCTGGGAAAATACGAGGACCTGGAAAGGATCGTTCGAAAACATGGCGTTACCGATCTTTTTATTACGCTCTCGTTGAAGGAATACGAATCCATCATGAATTTAATCAAAACCGGCAACAACCTTTTTCTGGATATCAAGCTGGTTCCCGATATTCTCCAGCTTACTTCCCTGAAAGCCGGTATGGAGCACCTGGAGGGAATTCCCACCATAAATCTGGGGGATATTCCCCTTCACGGATACCGGCTGGGTATCAAGAGGATTTCCGACCTGGTTTTCAGCCTGGTCGGGATTATTTTATTGCTCCCGTTTTTTGGCTTGATTGCCCTGTGGATCAAGCTGGATTCCCGGGGGGCGGTGTTTTATACCCAGTGGCGGGTCGGACTTGACGGAAAACATTTTAATATCATAAAATTCAGAACCATGATCGAAAATGCCGAAAAGAAAACCGGGGTAATCTGGTCTCCTGCCGATGACAAAAGAATTACCCGAATCGGCTGTTTTTTAAGGAAATTTTCCATTGATGAATTGCCCCAATTGTTCAATGTCCTGAAGGGGGATATGAGTTTGGTGGGTCCCAGGCCTGAAAGACCGGAATTCGTGGAAAAATTTAAAAATGATATTCCCAAATATATGTTACGTCACCGGGTAAAAACCGGGATAACCGGCTGGGCCCAGGTACATGGCCTGCGCCAGAATACACCGCTGGATAAGCGGATTGAATTTGACATCTATTATATTCAGAACTGGACTTTAAAACTGGATCTGGAAATACTATGGAGAACCATTTTAAAATTTCGATTTATCGATAAAGGCA
>DAOVIP010000313.1 GCA_030671465.1 Candidatus Aminicenantota bacterium
GGTAGCGCCATTGCTGAATGCCTCTCTCAAAATCATCCCACCAAAATGAAAATCATGGGCATTGATAACAAATTTGGGCGATCGGGATCACCCGACGAATTGTATACCCACTATGGATTGTCGGCCAAAAACATCGTCACCGAGGCCAAAAATATTCTGAAATAAACCTGAACCGGATGGACGGATAAGATTTTATGATTGAATTTTATCATGTCAGCAAACAGTATGTAAAAAACCAGTACGCCCTGAATGACATCAACCTGACCATTGAAAAAGGGGAATTTATTTTTTTGACCGGAGCATCCGGCGCCGGAAAAAGTACATTGCTGAAGCTGGCATTCAAGGAAGAATTACCCAGCAAGGGACAAATCCTGATTGATTCATTCAATATCAATTTGATACCGGAAAAAAAATTATTCAAACTCAGGAGAAACATCGGAATTGTCTTCCAGGACTTCAAGCTTCTCACCCGGAGAACTATTTATGAGAACATTGCCATACCACTGGTAATCCGGGGAGAAAGAAAATCAGTCATTGACAAGCGGGTTCACAGCGCACTTTCTCTGGTCGGGCTCACCCACCGGCGCAACTACATTCCCGAACATGTTTCCGGAGGAGAACAGCAGCGGGTGGCCATTGCCCGGGCCATTGTCGGCAATCCCAAAATAATCATTGCCGATGAGCCAACCGGTAATCTGGATACCGAATTGTCCATTGAAATCCTCAAAATATTCGAAAGAATTAACGCCAACGGAATTACCATTATTATTGCCACCCATGATAAAAATTTGATCAAGATGTTTCCCAAAAGGGTCATACGTCTTGAAAAGGGAAGGCTCATATCAGACTGGAGCAAGGAAGAAATATTGTGAGCTTGATTAGAACATCCCTGCACAATGCCATCAAAAATATAGCCAGGAACAAGCTGATCAGCGTTTTGTGTCTGGGAATCATTGCCTTTACCCTGCTTATTTACGGCATTTTCAATTATATCTCATTCAATCTGAATCTGGCGACCCGGGAATTTTCCAAAAGTATCGAGGCCATATTTTACTTCAAGGATAATGTAGACATCAACAGGATCGAAAACTTGATCCGGAGGGTAAAAAACAACCTGCTGGTTGAGCAGGTGACATTCAATTCAAAAAATCAGGCTGAGACCAATTTTACCCGGCAATTTCCCGAACTGAAATATATCCTTACAGAATTCAAGCAATCACCCTTTCCTGCTTCCATTGAAATAACCTTCAAACTGGAATACAGCCTGGATACCAAGATCACATCTTTTTTGGATGAAATCGAAAGAATGAATATCATTGACAGCAAGCAGCTTAACACCGAATGGGCCAAAAAGATCATGACCATAAAAAAATTCATTTCTATAGTGGGATTGTTCTTGAGTTCCATCCTTCTGCTTGTTTCAATTTTTATCATCTACAATGTGATCAAACTAAACATCCTCTACCGGAAGGATGAAATCCATATTCTCAAATTGGTCGGGGCCACCAATTGGTATATCAAGTTTCCCTTTATCATCGAGGGTGCCCTTCTGGGTTTCTTTGGCAGCATCATGGCTTCGATTATCCTGTTTGGTCTGTTAAAACTGTTTCCCACCTATGCCACCTTCATGTTTGACTTGATCAAAGGCATGATCAATGTCGAGATCATACCGCATTTTATTTTTATCAGGCTGATTGTACTGGGAACAGCTATCGGACTCTTCTCTTCATTGTTTTCCACCCAGCACTTCCTGAAAACTTAATCGTTGTTTTTGTTATATATCCGGAGTAATTTTCGGGCTTCATCCTTATGTTTCATGGCTTCGGCCTTCCAGCGATTATCCGGTTCCATGGCCAGTAGAGTGTCCAGGGTTTTCAAAGCCAATTGTTTTTCTCCAAGCTCATGGTAAGTTTCAGCCAAAAAAAGCAAATTTAAAGAATTGGTTGAGCAAATTTGCCGGGCTTTCTGGTAATAATCCCGGGCTTTTTTTTCACTTCCCCCCAGTATGCCGGGAAGTTTTGAATATACCCGGCCCAGGACCGTATAGGCTCCCCCACCCTCATAGGCTTCATTGATTTCCAGTACTTTTCTCATGGTCCGTTTGATCGGAGCAATTAGAAAAAGTGATTTCAATATTCCCTTGATTTCGCCCACCTTGGTGTAGAGGACCCCCAGCCAGAAATAACCATCCACTCCGGATGGATTCACTTTTATGGCCAGTTTGGCCGAATCAATGCCCGGCTCAACCACTTCCCACTTCTTTCCCTTTAAAATCTGCATCTCGGCGATAAAAAATGCGGTTTTTGAAACCTTCCACAGGGCCTCATAATAATCGGGTTTATATTTTAAAACTTCTCGATATTTTTCCAATGCCAAATAAGCATTGTCTAGATTCTTACGGTTTTGATAGAGCCCATCCGCCTCATCCATTAATCGGCCCACTGGATCGGAGGCCATGGCAAAACCAGATAAGAAAACAACCATGGAAAGCCAGAAAATACCTACTCTTTTCCGATACCATCTGTTTAGCTTCATTTGGGTCTTTTCTCCATTCCCCGCGCCCGCTGCTTCAAACAGTCATGTGTTCTTATCCAATCCTTTTTAATATGGGACAGGATGGGCAGCCACAAACCGACATTCAACATCCAGAATAACAGAACCGACCACATGGCAGTCCTGATCCCCCAGGAAGTGGCCAGGTAGGAACCTATCAATGGACCCAGTGCATATCCCATAATATCCATGAAGGAAGCAATTGAAATCAAGGTTGCCCGATGTTCTGGCAGGTTAATATCGGTCAGGGTGCTGTACCAATTGGGACTGACCCCCTGATTGATAAACATGGCCACACCGATCAAACCCATCAGCATCCAGACAACCGGTAATCCCAGCACCCCCTTCAATGAGGTCCCCTCGGCGATCCGAAAATCCAGGCTCAGAAACCCGATCATGAACACAATGGGAACTGCATTGCAAAATAGTGCAATGACAACCTTGGCCCGTTTGTCCTTTTTAAATCCCCAGTCTCCCAGTTTTCCGAAGATCAAGGTTCCGGCCCCGCCCAAAACCGCAACCACAATGATGGTGAGATTGATGATATCAC
>DAOVIP010000103.1 GCA_030671465.1 Candidatus Aminicenantota bacterium
ACTGTATTTGCCCCTGATCAATGGTATAACCCTTTTAATCCCTTTAGTGTGATGACCTGTGTTTTACAGTGGGTTTTAATGTTGGGGATTTTTATTCTCCTCAATAAAAAGATTACCAAAAAAATGCCTTAACAAAATGCTTTTTTAACTTTTTCGGACTGAAATCTAAATTGAGGTTTGATTATATGATTCACCAAGTTTCCTATAATTTTAAACTGGATGTATTTCAACAGAAGGCAATTGAAGCGGTTGAAAATGATTGCTCCGTCGTTGTATCAGCACCTACCGGATCAGGTAAAACCGTTATAGCCGAGTATGTAATTAAGAAATGTCTGAATCAAGGATATGGAGTTATCTATACGGCCCCTATAAAAGCACTGTCCAATCAAAAATTCAGGGAATTTAAAATTTTGTTCCCGGATCAGGTGGGAATCATTACCGGTGATGTCAGTATTAATCCATCGGCACCGTTTTTAATCATGACAACTGAAATTTTTCGTAATCGAATTCTTGAGAATGATTCCAGTTTTGTTAAACATTCATGGATTATTTTTGATGAAATTCATTATCTCGATGACATTGAGAGGGGGACCGTATGGGAAGAGTCACTGATTTTCTTACCTAAGCATATGCGTTTTGTAGGCCTCTCCGCAACAATTCCCAATTTAACTGAGTTTTGTTCATGGTTAAAGGAAATTCATCGAAATGAGATTACTATGATAAAGGAAGAGAATCGACCCGTACCGCTTCATCATTATTTTCAGTGTAGAGGAAAAATCCTCAACAATCTTTTTACAGTTAAGCGAGTTGCCTACAGAGGAAAAAGAAGCTTTCATCATGGAAGGAATTATGTGATCTCAAATTCCCATTATTTAAATAAATCCTTTCAATCAAATAAACCGGAACGCTTAATGACCCATCTTTTAAAATCCGACCGGCTCCCCTGTATTTATTTTGCCTTTAGTCGAAAACGCTGCGAATTTTTGGCTTTACGAGCACTTGATTTCGATTTCATCACCCCTGATGAAAAAACGCTAGTCCTGAAAACTTTTGATACTTTATCTCTGCAGTTGGGAATAGAGGCCTCAGAACGGGCTCAAACCCTAAGAAAGTGTATTGAGAAGGGTGTTGCCTATCATCATGCAGGATTGCATCCCTTGCTCAAGGAGGTGATCGAACAGCTCTTCTCCAGAAGGTTGATTAAATTAATCTTTACGACCGAAACGTTTGCCCTGGGAATTAATATGCCGGCCCGAACCGTTGTTCTTGATGATTTAAAAAAGAAGTATGGCCGTTTTTATCGTCACTTGAAGAGGCGTGATTTTTCACAGATGGCGGGCAGATCCGGGAGAAGGGGAATTGATAAAGAGGGATTTGTCTACAGCCGGATCAATCCCGATGAGTTATCTTTCCAGGAATTGAAACAGATTTATACCGGTTACCCGGAACCCATCTTAAGCCGGTTCAATATTTCTTATGCAACCATTTTGAGTTTGTATGAAATTTACGGTGATCAACTCATTGATATTTATCCCCGTTCATTTCATTTTTTTCAGCAAAAAAATAAAAAACGCAGTCATCAGCTCGAACAGATAAAATCGAGATTGAAGATACTCAAACAATTGGAATATATAAAAAATAATGGATTAACTGAAAAAGGGTTGTTTGCCAAAAAAATATATGGTTATGAACTTCCGCTTTCGGAATTGTTCGGATCGGGTTTGCTGGAAACTTTTACAGCCCCACAATTGGCCATGATTTGCTTGTCCATGGTTTATGAACCTCGCCCCAGGAGAAGATTTCCCAAATGGAGCAGAGAAGTAAAAAATATGAGGTCCATAACCAACCAGATATCCAAACATATTAACCTTATTGAAACCAGATTCAGGATTAACCCGCTTAGCAAAAAATGGTATTATGACTTGGTTCCTTCTCTTGTCTTGTGGATGGATAACAAATCCTTTGATGAAATCATGACCTTTGCAGACCATGATGAAGGGGAAGTTATTCGGTTTTATCGCATGTGCCTTCAAATTTTGCGTGAGATCAAGGATGCACCTATACCGTCCAACTTTGAATGTAAGGTTGATGAGGCTATTGAAATGATAAATAGGGGAGTTATCAATGCGGAACAACAATTAAAGCAAGTCGCCACAATGGATGAAGCATAAAGACCAGTTTTTTTTAGTTGGAGTTTATGGTAAAATAAAAAGAAAACTGGACTGAAGATGATTGAAAAATCTGAAGGCATGACAGTAGAATCCGGGGGAAAAATCCTATTCTATAAAGTTGATAAAAATTATATCCCTATTTTAAGGAAAACATTTTCAGATTCCCAAATTGAAGTACTGGAATCAGGTGAATTTTCGATCGCAGAAGAAATGATTAAAAGCGAAAACCCGGATATTGTTTTAACCGATTTTGATTCGGAAAATGAAGATGCTATTCGGTTACTGAAATTTGTAAAAGAGCGATTTCCGTCTATATATCGAATGGTTATCTTGAAAACAGAGGAGCAAAAGAAAGCCATCTTTTTGGTTTTTAAAGGGATTGCCAATAATTGTTTTGAGAAGCCCCACGGCATGGTGGCATTAATGTCCAATGTCATCCATATTCTGGAAATAAGGAAGACCTTAAAAAGCAAAGACATTCTTGAACTTCTGAGTACAATTGAAAATTTGATTGCTTTACCCAGTACTTTTATCAAATTTAATGAAGCGTTGGATGCCGATAAGCCAATTGATGAAATCATTGATATTTTGGAAGATGACATATCCATTGCCACCAAAATTCTTCAGATTACCAACTCTGCTTTTTTCAGGGAACATAAAATCTCCTCAATCGCCAAAGCGTATGATTACCTGGGTGCTCACAATATAAAAAATATTGTGACCATTTTTTGTTATCACAGTATGGAGAAACTGGAAGAAAGTCATAACCAGGCATTCAAAGCCATTATTAAGCATTCAGTCCGTGTCAATCGTGAACTTTTTTCCTCTTATGAACTCAGGACCGGAGAGAAATTATCCGAATTGTTTGCATCAGCGGGAATTACCCATGATATAGGTAAAATAATTCTATTGAAGTACTTGCCAGATCGATTCAAGGAAATTATAAAATTTCAGGAAGACAATCCTCAGGATGACTTTTATTCCAGTGAGATCAAGCTGGGTTACGAAGGGATTACCCATGAAGAGATCGGTGCCTTTTTTCTTGATCTCTGGAACTTACCTGAGGAAAATGTCAATACCGCTTTGTACCATCATAACTATTCAGAAGCAATGGAATATCATAAAAAAATGTTTGAAATATTTAAAGACGTTAACTATGATATGGAAATTATTGAATACACCAAGATGTTCGAACATATATAGCATTATCAACAGTACTTGATCCTAAATGTATTCTATTTCTTGATTCGGGTTTTACCTCATGCCTTGACAAAGTGAGCGATTTGAAATATAAATAAAAGTTGCTGGTCTATTTTGTTACCTCAAGCCGAAGTGGTGGAATTGGTAGACACGCAGGTTTCAGGTACCTGTGGGAGCAATCCTGTGGGGGTTCGAGTCCCCCCTTCGGCATTTTAATATGAATAAGGGAAAAGCCGCCATTTTTTTATCCGGGAGGGGTTCAAATTTCGAGGCTATATATCAATCATCTCAACATCCTGGGGCCAATTTTGAGATTGCCGTGGTTATCAGTGATAAGAAAGATGCCCCGGGTTTGAAAAAAGCAAAAGAATATGGTTTGCCGACTCACCTGGTATTGCCCAAATTGTTTAATTCTAAAGAAGAATATGAAAAACATCTGGTTAACCTCTTAAGGGAAATGGATGTAGATTTGGTATGCCTGGCCGGGTATATGAGAATTGTCGGTGAAGAATTGTTGAAGGCCTTTGAAAACCGGATTATGAACATTCATCCTGCGCTTCTGCCTTCATTCCCTGGATTACATGCTCAGAAGCAGGCCTTTGATTATGGGGTTAAAATCAGTGGTTGTACGGTTCATTTTATTGATTCCGGAGTAGATACCGGTCCAATTATTCTGCAACAGCCGGTAGAAGTTCTCGAAGATGATAATGAGGAGACGCTGAGTAATCGAATTTTAGCTGTAGAGCATAAAATATATTCCCAGGCTATCCGATTATTTTTTGAAAACCGTTTGAAGCTTAGGAAAAGAAGGGTTATAATATCTTGAACATGAAATTAAAAGTTTGCATAATTGGATTAATTTCTTTTTCTGTACTCCTTATTTCCGCCGAATTTTCTGTTGACAAAGCCAAAAAGATGGATGATTTTCTGAGGCGGATCAGAGAAAAAACAAAAGATGCAATCTATTTGAAAAAGATGACTTTCAGCGAAAGGGAATTAAACTCTTATTTAAATATCTTCTATTTGAAGCGCTATTCCCCGGAAGTCAAATATCTAAAACTGGATTTGAGAAAAAACAATTATGTTTCCGGTATTATGAAAGTTTACCTGGCCGGGAAAAAATATGAAAAAGTGCCGTCATTTTTAAAAGACATTGAGATTGAATTTTCCGGCAAACTGGAATGTAAGAACTATAGAGTCAGGTATGTATTTGAAAAGATGGAAATAAACGGGACTCACTTTTCACCTGAAATACTGGATGAGGCCTTTAATGCAGCCCAGGCCGGTTTTAATGTGAGGAAATCCATATTTGACTGGTTTTCACTTCTCCCGGGATTAAAGAATGTTGTGATTGGGTATAAAAAGATCACTGTTTATTACTAATTAATCCTTTTGATTTTAAAATTGAGTTCCCCTATTGGAAAAGTCAAAGGTATTGGTGAAAAGTATATCCAGATTTTAAACCACCAGGGAATATTCTCTGTATTTGATCTGTTGTTGCGCTTTCCGGTATATCATATTGATTTTTCTTCGAGTCGTTCTGAATTGTTAGTGGGACAGGAAGGATTATTCCCGATTGAATTAAAAAATGCCAGGCTCACCCGCAATTTTAAGAAAAGAATATCCCTGCTTAAAGTAAATGGATATTTTAAACAACAACCGATTCAAATAGTTTTTTTTAACCAGCCTTATTTATTGGAGTTTTTTCAGAAGCACGAGAAAGTATGGATTTATGGTAAGGTTGAAACACGGGATCAGGTTTTTCAATTCACAAATCCGGGATTTTTTCCAGATATAAAAGAGAAGAAAATCATTCCCGTTTATCGTCGAATCGCCACCATTAAATCCGGTCAGATAAGAAGGATTATGGAGAATATTTTTGAAAATCTGGAAGATGATTATGAAAATCTACCTCAACCCCTTTTAGAAAAATATAATTTTAAAACCATATCTCATTCCTTGAAAGAAGTCCATTCTCCAGTAAAATACAATGAGAATTATATAAATATACAAAAGCAACGGTTTGTCTACACCGAGTTCCTTTTATTTGAACTGGAATTACAGAAAATAAGGACTTTTTTTAGCCATGTTTCCCGTATTCATGGTTATGTGATTAATGATAAAATCAAACATTCGATTGAAAACAGTCTATCGTTTGAATTGACTGCAGACCAAATCCATGCTTTTGAGGATATAGTCAATGATCTGAAGTCCGACTATACCATGCAACGACTCATACAGGGTGATGTCGGGTCAGGGAAAACCGTTGTTGCTTTTTTGGCACTTCTGGTAGCAAAAGAAAATGGATATCAAGGTGCATTTCTGGCTCCTACGGAAATTTTGGTCAATCAACATTTCAGAAAAGCAACCGATTTTTTTACAGGTGCTCAAATTGGAATAATAACCGGTTCCACACCACTCCAGGAGAAAAAAAGGATTATTGAAGGTTTAATGAAAGGAAATATTGACATCATTTTCGGAACCCATGCCCTGTTAAATGAGAAAATTCAATTCAAACGTCTTTCTATGATTGTGATTGATGAACAGCACCGATTCGGGGTTTCTCAACGGGCGGCTTTGTATTATAAAAGCAAATCCGTGGATCTTCTGGTTACCACAGCCACTCCAATTCCCAGAACTTTGCTGCTCACCTTATTCAATGATCTCCGGGTTTCAAAGATTGAAAGTATGCCTGCGGGGAGGAAACCTATCATCTCCAAGATTATCAAACCCGAGAGCAGAAACTCTTTTTATATATGGCTTCGGAAAAAAATTGAGAAAGGGGCCAAAACCTTTATTGTATTGCCATTGATTGAAAAATCTGACTTTTTTCATAGCTTGAGATCCATTGAGGGAGAAGCCGAATATTATAAACAGGCTTTTGCTCCTTTCAAAGTGGAATTTATTTCCGGGAAAAGCTCATCTCTACAAAAAGACAGGGCCCTGAAGGCTTTTTTTTCTGGAAAGATTAAGATTCTTGTTGCCACAACACTCATTGAAGTCGGTATCGATGTTAAGGATTCTGATATTATTGTCATTGAAAATGCGGATCGGTATGGTCTGGCTCAACTTCATCAACTCAGGGGGAGGGTGGGAAGAGGGGAACTTCAATCGTATTGCTATTTACATCCTTCTCCCAATATCACCAGGAACGGAAAAAAACGTTTAACAACAATTGTTTCCAGTTGCAATGGTTTTGAGATAGCCGAGATTGACTTGAAAATGAGAGGGGGTGGTTTTATTTCCGGTTTGGAGCAATCGGGATTTCTTGACTTTAAAATCGGAGATGTAAAAGGGGATTATTCTGTTCTGATTGAGGCTCAGAAAGATGCCGAACAAATCATGAAAAATAAATCCATGCAAAACAGTTTTATTTCAGATTTTCTGTTATCGGTTCAACGCAAAATCGAGAGCATCAGTTTCAGTTGAGGAAGCCAAAATTTGAAGTTTATATTAAAAAAAGACTTGAAATTTGCCGGAGTTTTATTTATATTATTGATAGAATCTATTGGTTCGATATAGGAGATTGTGATGGTTAAGAAAGCAGTTGCCTCAATTTTATTTTCAATCTTTATGATCATGCTCTTTTCAGCTTGTCTGCGACCACCCCGGCATTATTATAATCCCCC
>DAOVIP010000061.1 GCA_030671465.1 Candidatus Aminicenantota bacterium
GTCCATGCCGGTCTTTTTCGATGGTCACCCTGAAGGACTCCAGGGCAAAAGGCTCTTCAAACTGACCGGTCACCTTTTTGATTAACAACTCCAAAGATCCCTCGGCGGCGTCAAACTGATATCCCTGGTCTTCCAACTTCTTGATCTCTTGCACGATCTTCTTGCTGTCGTATCCATTGCCCCCGAGTTTGATACCCATCTCACGGGTCTTGTATTCGATATTGCTCTTGCCGGAGAGATCTGAAACCAGCACGCGTCGTCGATTGCCCACGTCTTCAGGATCCATATGCTCATAAGCATAAGGGTTTTTCTCGATGGCGCTCACATGGACCCCACCCTTATGGGCAAATGCGCTTTGACCCACAAAGGGCCGCTGGTTCAAAGGAGGCACATTGGCCACCTCGCTTACGTACCGGGAGAGATCTGTCAACTGCTTCACCCTTTCAGGGGCAAGGCATGGGTAGCCCATCTTGAGCTGGAGGGTGCCGATAGTGGCAGTCAGATCCACATTTCCACAACGTTCTCCATAACCGTTAATGGTCCCCTGGACCATCGTGGCACCCAACTGTACGGCCGCCAAGGTATTGGCCAGGGCCAGGCCACAATCGTTGTGTGTGTGGATTCCCACGGGCAAAGTGATGTGGGGCATCACTTCTCCCATGATGCCCTGAATCTCGTGGGGCATGGCGCCGCCGTTCGTATCGCATAAGACAATCATTTGGGCCCCGCCATTGACGGCTGCCTTTACTGTCTTCAGGGCGTAGTCCGGATTGTTCTTGTAGCCGTCAAAAAAATGCTCTGCGTCATAGACCACGTCCCTCCCCTGATCTTTCAAATAAAGCAGGGTACCCTCTATCATTGCCAGATTTTCATCCAGAGAAACCCCAAGGATCTGGGACGCATGGAAATCCCAGCTTTTCCCAAAAATTGCGATTGTTTCCACTTCGGTCTTGAGCAGCGCTTTTATGTTGTCGTCATTTTCTGGATGGGTCTGGGCGCGGCGAGTACTCCCAAAGGCAGTCAACCGTGAATGGCGAAAAGAAATCTTCGAGGCCATTTTAAAGAAACGGGCATCTTTCGGGTTAGAGCCGGGCCAACCGCCTTCGATATAGTGAATCCCGAAATCATCCAGTTTTCGCGAAATTCGGAGTTTGTCTTCGGCCGAAAGAGTTATTTGCTCTCCCTGTGTGCCATCCCGCAATGTTGTGTCGTAAAGGATGATTTGCTTGGGCATTTGTTTTCTCCCATTTTTTTCACCCCCCACCCTGCCTTCCCCTTAAAGGGGGAGGGCTTCGGAGGGGATCAAAAAAAATCCGTTACCAGGCAGGCCTGATAACGGATTTGGTAAAGTTTGTTTCTCAAAATTATGACATTATCAGGCCCAGTAGTTTAAGCCTCACGAGCAAAAGGAGAAGCAACAAGGATGAAAGGAGTATCCCTGTTGCGTTGGTAATTATGATAATGTCTGCAAAATCCATGGTCATTATGAATCCCTATTCCCTTAATAAAAAAAGCACGAAGTGATCATTTTATTAAATGATTTCCCATTTGTCAACCTTTTTTCCACCAAAAGATTTTTGCGATCCCATACCAGCCCGTATCACGGTTCCATTGAGGCTGTCGGAAAACGCCCATCTGCCGCGTTACCCTCATCCCTCGTCATTGCGGCGTACTTCTATGTACGCCTCATTCCTCGGGATTTCGGGCGCTCCCGTCCCGCCCCGCTCTGCTCCGCAAGCGGGATCTATGACAAGCGGGATCTACGACAAAGCGGGATTTCGCAAAGCTCAACTTGCATATGGACATTTTCCATCAGCCTCAGAAGGAGCCGGTTTTTCGACGGTTCCATTGAGTCATGTAAAGACCTCTATCCATTCTATGGTTCCGTTGCCAAATTCAGCCATGGTATCCGCGGCGACGCTCAGACCCTCCTTGATATAAGTGGCCTCTATGCCCGGAACCGCGTAGGCATAATAAAGGACACTGCGCGTATCATCGTTGACCCGGGTCTTTTCGTCCGCACCCTGGCAAAGTACGCACACGATGTCTCGCTCATCTCTTAGTACGATCTCTCCCTGTTTGGTTCTAATCTCACGCCCTCCCATACCTCCACTGATTTCACCCTCATCCGCGAGGTCCAGGGTCAACGGCCCGTCGAACCGGTCATAATCCGTTACGGCAACCAGAATACCGGCACACATCTCGGCCATGAAGTGGGCATCTACCATAAGGTTATATCGGGGAAATCCACTATGGATGGTTCTTTTCAAGTGCTTGGGCAAAGGGCACTCAAACCCGAAACTTTTAAAGAATTGGTCATAGATATCTATTCGCTCGGAAATCTGGGCCAGGGTCTCCCTTTTTCTCATTTTACGAAGCAACTTCCTTTTGTATGGGTCAAATCCTGGTGGATTGGGGAAATTCTGGCAGCTTGAAATGAGAGTCAGCCCGAAAGCCACGCCCGGATACCGGGCCTTGTACGCTGATGACAAGGAAAAAGGAATCTTCATAAAGATTATTCTTTTTTAAAAAATCGGTTAATTGACCAAAATGGTAATCCATATACTGCATTTCCTGTCGGTAAAGCATTTTACTGGCAGGGAAATGCAAAAAGATTTTGTAATTGAACTGAATGTTGATTTTGATGTTCCGGTTGGTTTTATTCAGGAAAACGATTCTGGATCTTTTTCTTTTGGAAAAGTAATGCAGTTTTCCCCGGGGTTCAATTTTCTTCCATCTCCTTGACAGGTTTATCTCGATTTCCTCCTTGGTTCCAGTGGAGGACAGTGAAAAGTTCATGAAGTTGATTCCCTTGATTTCAATTTTATCATCAACCTTTGGGGATTCCGGGAACCGGGTTCTTAATGTTAGCAGGTTTTTACCGGGTTTGGCTTCCAGTTCCAGTTTTACCAGGGTCTGATCGATACTGTTGCAGGAATATATTTTTTGATTGTTGAAATACACTGAAAAATCGCCTCGGTAATGGGGAGGAAAATAGGGGGCATGAGGGTCTGAATATTGGATCCAGAAAAAGGATTTTTCCGAAGACATTTTTTTGATTAATTCGAATGCATCCCTGTTGACTTCCCCGGCGGTTTTGTACCATATGTCGGGCCTGAAATTTTCAATGTATTCATCAAAACCTTTGGCCAATCCAAAATGGGTACTTAGAACGCCCAGGGATATCACGGCCCCGGTCCGGTAACCATGCTTTTTGAAATGCTGGGCAACCGACGTGTATGGGGCTTGACTGACCTGTTTGTTGTTGAAAACCCTGAGGGAATGAGGAGGCTGTGAGTAGAAAATGGAGGCGTGAGAGGGCAGGGTGATGGGTATCAAGGAGTAGGCCCTGGTAAAAACAATTCCCTCTTGGGCCAGTTTGGCCATATTGGGCGTCAGGGTATTGCCGGTCAATGAATAGTCAACATGATCGGCCCGGGTGGTATCCAGGGTGATCAGAAATATCCTGGTGGGGGGTGTATCCCTTCCGGATCTTGATAAGACAACCACCAGCCCTGTTGCAATGGCAATCAGCAAAAATACAAGGATAATGATATGTTTTTTTTTCATGTTGAGAAATCTCTTTTTAAAATGGAAAATATATCATCAATCCGGTAAGACATGACTTTGGTTTCTCCCAGAACAGACATAAAATTAGCATCCCCGGTCCAGCGGGGAACCACGTGGAGGTGGAAATGATCCTTGATGCCGGCCCCGGCCGATTGGCCGATGTTCATACCGATATTAAATCCATCCGGGTGAAAATGATGCCTGAGAATTTCAATGGATTTGTTCATCAATTTCCACATCTCTACCGAATCTCCGGGAGAAATTTTATCCGGCGAGGAGTGGTGCTGGTAGGGAACAATCATCAGATGGCCAGTGCTGTACGGATATTTGTTCAAGATGACAAAATATTGCTTTCCCCGGTAACAGATTAATGCGTTATCCCGCCCTTTTTTTTGAACATTACAGAATAAGCAGCCTTTCTGTTTACCGATTTTTGTAATAAATTCCCATCTCCATGGAGCTGATAAAAATTTCATTTCTTTTTATCTATCTCATTTTGGAGCAAGTCACCAATGGTTGTGACTGGTTCATCCTTTGATTTCAGGTATTTTTCGATATCTTCCCTTTCCTTTTTCTTGTGAACTGCTTTGAAACTGAGATGGATTCTCTTTTTATCCGGTATGGAGGTGACCACCAGGGCTTCCCTGGTTTCCCCAATTTTAAACTGCTGATTCATGTCTTTGATTGAAATTCGTTGTTCGCTAACTTCTCCGATTTTCACAAAACCTTCGATATTTTTTGATATTTCGACATGGATTCCCTGCTCAATGATCTTTTTTATTTTGATAGGAATAATACTCCCCGGTTTATACAGGTTGAAAAAATCTCTCCATTCACCATCGGATAAATGCTTCAATCCCAGCTTTACCTTGTAATTCGAGTCCAGTTCATCACTTAAAATCATGGTTTCAACTTCTTCGCCTTCGCTTAAAAATTCCTTGGGAGAATCGATCCTGAAGTAACTGATATCTGAGATTCTTACCATCCCTTCGACATTTTTATCCAAACTAATAAAAACCCTGGATTTCAGTATTTTCTTTACCATGCCCTTGACAATCTCGCCGGAGGAGTGTTTTTCAAGGTATTTCTCTTCGGGTCTCATTTCCAGTTGCTTCAATCCCATCTTGATTCTCTTTTCTTCTTTATTGAGATCAACAATCTGCACCCACAATTTATCTCCAACAGCCACATATTCTTCAACCGAACTGGGTTTACCTTCCCAGGTTAAATCCGATATGTGAAGCAGGCCTTCAACCCCTTCTTCCAATTCGATAAAGGCGCCGAAATCAACAATTTTGGTGACCTTGGCAATGACTTTCTTTCCGGGAGGGTATTTCTTATCGATGTCGATCCAGGGATCCGGATATTTTTGCTTTATTCCCAGAGAGATTTTCTGGCGCTCCTTGTCAATATCCAGTATTTTCACTTCCACTTCATCGCCGTTTCTTAACTTTTCCCGGGGGTGGTTAATTCGGCCGTAGGAAATGTTATCCCGGTGAATCAAGCCGTCAATTCCCCCGATATTAACAAAGGCACCGTAATCGGTGATGCTTGAAACCACCCCTTTGATAATATCTCCAACCTGGAGTGAATTGAAAAGTTGCTTTATCTTTTCCTTTTTTTCCTCTTCCAGGATGACTTTCCTGGAAATGACCCCGGTTTTGTCCTTTGAGTTAAGTTTGGTGATTTTAAACCAGAATTCTTTTCCGAGTAAATGTTGAGGGTTCTTTATTTTTTTTATATCGGCCTGACTCATGGGGAGGAACATTTGCACACCCAGATCAACGATGAAGCCCTTGTTGTCATGGACCACCCTGATGATTTTGCCCAGTACTGAGATGTTGTTTTCGTAAGAATTGATTACCTTTTCCCAGCCTTCAGAAATGTCCAGTTCCTTTTTGGATACGGTAATGTACCCCTGTTTCCGATTCACTTTCTGGCATATCACGGTTACGGTGTCACCGATTTTATAATTGAAACTACTGTCCCAATCGAAAAGTTCTTCTTTTTTCAAGATCCCCTCGGTTTTCTGTCCGATATCTACAATAATATCATTGTCCATAATATCAATTATTGTACCTTTTACGGGGCTGTCATAACTGATGGATTTCAGATCATATTCCTTTATCAATTTGGAGAAGTCTTCTTCATTTTTTAGATGTGAATTTTCTTTTGGTTTTTCCATTTTTTACTCCTTAAAATTTTCAAAAAAAGTTTTCACTTTTCCGATTGCTCTGGGAGAATTAAGAGGATATCATATAATAGATCGGTACTTTTGTCAATTTTAATCAATTGGCGCTTTTCGAATACATCATACCAGTTTCATAATTGAATCCTGGATGCTTTTTTAGTAGAATATTTTTATGGAGAAAAAGAGAGAAGTGTTTTTTATTCTGGTTCTGGTTACGGTTGTGGTAATCATTTACCAGTACACTCTGAAATATGACCTGATCTGGGATACCCAAACATTCATAAAAGAAAGTTTTCTCTTAAAAAATGATGTGTCCCCCTTGTCCGCTTTCAAATATGGTTACATTTACGGCCAGCTGGGCATGCAGGATCAGAGTTTCTATTACCGCCCCGTAGTCAACCTTTCTTTCATGCTGGAGAAGGAATTATGGGGCCTGAAAAATACGTCTCTGCGCCTGACCAATTTATTGATTTTTATTCTGACCATTGTTTTTTTATTCTGGTTTCTGAAACTGCAGGGTGAAGATGAACGGTTTCCTCTTGTGGCTATCGTATTATTTTCACTGTCTCCACTGAACATGGAAAATATTGTTTGGGTGGTAGGACGATGTGATCTTTTTCTGATGCTCTGGGGAGTGTTAACCCTGCTTCTCTTTCAAATGTTCATGAAAAAAAAGAGGATGATTTATATGGCCGGATCGGTTCTTTTTTATGCCCTGGGCATCTTTTCAAAAGAGACCTTTGTTTTTTTCTGGCCCCTGCTGGTAATATACCAACTGGTCAGGGAAAAACGGTTTTCCTTGCCCTACCATATGTCCACGGCCCTAATCACTTTGTTTTTTTTCTGGATAAAGAATGTCATTCTGGGTATAGGCAACCTGCATTTTGTGGTGGCGACTCATGTCTTGGGGTATGTTAAAACCGCCCTGTCTGTTTTTGGCTATTATATGAGAATCCTGATCTTCCCGTTTTTCTTTGATAATTTCAGTTTTGTGAACAAAATATCTACAACCATTTATACTGTTCTGGGAATCCTGTTTTTCGTTATTATTCTGCTGGGAATATATATATCCAGAAAAAAACCCTCAAGTCTCTTCGCCATTGCCCTGACGGTTGTTTTTCTCATCCCCTATGTGATACTGGCCTTCACCACATTGTGGCCATTTCGTATATCCTCCAGGTATATGATGGCCGCATCCCTGGGCATTATTTGGCTGGTAAGCGGATATATCTGTCGATTGAGGATTAAATTTCAAAACATCATTGTGATCGCATTGATTATCCTGTTTGGCTCTACACTCATTTCCAGTATGCACCGGTATCGGAGTGAGCGGGATTTCTGGGAGGATGCCCTGGAATCCCACCCGTCAAACAGTTTTGTCCTGCTTAAAATGGCCAATGTTTGTTCTGAGGAGAGTGATGATTTTACCTCTCTGCATTATTATAGCCAGGCCCTCAAAAATCCATTGGGAAAAACAACCGCCATTGAAATCTCTATCGGTATTGCCAGACAGGCCTATTACCGGAGCGATTACTCAAAGGCACTGGCCTGGTTGAACCGAATGCAATTCAAGCTTCAGCCCTACCAGCAATTTCAGGTCATCAAATTGAAGGCATTTATGTACATGTCGCAGGGCAAAATTGATTTGGCTGAAAAAGTGTTGCTGGATAATTTTGAGCGGTACAATCAGCGGCGGGAGATCTACCGTATCCTGTATGATATGTTGATCGGGTATGAAAAATGGGAAAAGGCCAAGGATCTGGAACGGCTCATTAAAAAAAGATTCCCGCCTCCTCATGAGATGAATACTTCCAGGATGCAAAAGGTTTTTAATCAGCTATCAGTGAATCAAAAAATTGATTTTTATGTGAAATATAAAAACTATTCAGGGGCGATTGATTTATTGAACCAGCAGAAGCGGCCGGGTATGGATACCGATCTGTTGAAGAATGAGTTGTACTATCGGTTGGGAAATTCCGCTTATCCGCAGAAATGGGTTGAAAAAGTATTCCGTCAATATCCGGGTGATTTCCAGATTAGAAACAGGATTGGTTTTTTTTATTTGAGAAGAATGAAGCGCATAAATGAGGCTTTCATCTGTTTCAGGGAATCGCTCAAGGTAAATCCTGATCAGCCGGGAATCAAAAAATTGTCTGATTACCTGTATCAGCAGCAGGCAAAGTTGGGCGGGTATGTATTATAAAAAAATTATTTTAATCGGAGTGTGTGGAATTCATGGATGACTTTTCTGTTAATCTAGTAGAAGCCAATAGAATAAATATCTTCACGATTGATTCCCAGGGCCGGAAGCGGTATTCCCTCCGCAACCAGAACGGTATACTGAGAAGACAATATGACGGGAGTTGGACCAGCAGTGCTATTGAACTGGATTCCCAGAAGGGTGCCCAAAAGCATATCAACAAGAATGTGTTCCCCAAATTCGCCAAAAAGCAACCGAATGTCTCCGGATTTGATCCGGGAAAGATTCTTGATGAGAACCA
>DAOVIP010000062.1 GCA_030671465.1 Candidatus Aminicenantota bacterium
AGACCAGTTCCACATTGGTCCCCTGAGGAAAAATCGGAGCAGAAGCCAGCTCTTTTGCCATGGCTTGAAGTTTGTGGTCTGAAAAAAACTCAGATAACAATACCACTGCATGCGGGTTCCCAACTGAAACCGGAACGAAATCAATATCCTGATACCGGTACTCGAGACGGTTGGATTCCAGAAAGGGAAAAAATTCAGCTTGTTGAAAGTTGGGTTCGCCGATTTCAATTCGAAGTTTAAATTTGTTTCCCATTCTTTCGATCAATTCAACCGCTTTTTTGCCAACCCCGGTATTCAATATGATACCATCCCGGAAATGATTCAACTGAAAAAGAACCGAGGCCAGCCCTGCCATTCCGTTCCCCGACAGTTCGGCCCGGGTACCATCCTGATTGAATATTTGAAAATCAGCAGATTTTTTCTGAATCCGGTAATACACAACACCATCAGCACCAGCACCGGAATTTCTATTGCAGATAACTCTGGCCAGTTCGCTTTTTTGCTGGTCCCTGCTTAAATCAGTTTCTTCCAGATCAATATGAATAAAATCATTTCCGGAGCAAACCGTTTTATAAAAAATCATCCAGGAAGTTTAAACTTTATGAAAAATTCATCCCCATTCCGATTCATATAGAAAAAGACAGAAGATCCGGGCTTTTTTTGAGCAATAATACGTCTGAATTCTTCAACACTCTCAATCTCGGTGCGGTTAATCGCCAGGATGACATCTCCCTCTTTGATTCTGTTTTCCTGGGCCACACCTCCACGTTTAACACTTTGCACCACCAGCCCTTTGGAAGTCCTAAGCCCATATTGCCTGGCCAGAGACGGTGTGTTCCTGACCAGAATCATTCCCAGGTCCATGCTCCTGCCATCATCTTGAGCCCGGAATTTAACCGTATCCGGTGCTTCTCCAACTTTTACCGTTACTTTTTGACGTTTTGATCCCCGGTATATGGTAAGATGGATTTCATCTCCGGGACTCAAGTTGGCAATCTTGATTTTCAATTCTTCAGCGGTTTTAATTTTACTGTTGTTGACCTCAACCACCAGGTCATATTTTTTCAAACCTGCTTTCTGAGCAGGCGAATCGTCTTCAACCCTTACAATTAAAACCCCGCCCATCTCCAGATCCAGTTCCTTGGCATCTGCATCATTGATACTCTGTATATTAACACCCAAAAAACCGCGGACAACCCTTCCTTTGGATTTCAAATCATCCACAACCTTTTTGGCCAGATTTGAAGGAATGGCAAAACCAACACCCACATTTCCACCGGTCGGGGCAATAATGACCGAATTAATTCCAATCACTTTACCGTCCATATTAATGAGAGGACCCCCGGAATTTCCCCTATTGATAGCCGCATCGGTTTGAAGAAAATCTTCGATATCAGCAGCGCCCAACTGCCTTCCTTTGGCAGAAATAATTCCAGCCGTTACACTTAAGTCCTGATAAAAGGGATTACCGATAGCCAAAACCCATTCGCCAACTTCAACTCCATTGGAATCACCGAGTTCAATGTAAGGCAGTTTATTGCCCTTGATTTTCAACAAAGCCAGATCGGTTTTGGGATCAACTCCGATTTTCTTTGACTTGAATTCTTTCCCATTGATATCGAATATTGATATTTTTACGGCATTTTTCACCACATGATAATTGGTTAGAATATAACCATCAGGGGAAATTAAAAAACCGGATCCCACACCAGAAACCTTTTCCCTTCTTTTGGGAACGCTAAAAAATCGATCAAAAAAATCATCACCAAAAGTGGTGCCACCCCTCTCAACGATTGATTCCGATATCACTTTGACCACCGCAGGCCTCACTCGCTTCACCAAGGGAGCAAAATTCAGTCCTTTGACCTTGATGGTTTCAGCTCGGGCAACGGTCGGACTCAAGACGGATCTATTGGATTCAGATTTCTGTAAGTACCCAAATGTTAAGGCAAAGAACAATGCCCCGGCAAGGAAACTTATTCCAACAACCAAACCAATTTTCTTCATGGCAACCTCCTCAACTAAAGTAGTCAACCAATATTCAATTTTGACCACTATTCAAGATATTTTGAGTTTGACGCTTATATTGACTAAAAAGTTTCAATTTTTTCCCAAACTTTTGATATACGATATTATACCATAATACAGGCCATTTGCAATCAGATAGCGGTAAAAAGAAGTCTTTAACCGTTTTGCTTCATACATATTGCTTAAGAATGAAGTTTCAACCAAAGATGCCGGCATTCTAGCCCCTATCAATACATAAAATGGCGCTTTTTTCACACCCAGATTGGTGATTTTACTATATTTACTTTTTAATTGCTTGACCACATGCTTTTGAATAAATTGGGAAAGAATTCTGGATTCGGATTCCTTGGCATTTTTTACAATCTGTTTCACGATGGTTTCCATCTCCCCAATTGATTTTTTACTGATTGCATTTTCCTGAGCAGCCACACTCATGGACCAGGGATCTGTGGTCAGATTCAGATAATAGGTCTCAATTCCCCGGGTAGTTTTCCGGGGAGCAGAATTAACATGAATGGAAACAAACAAATCGCTTTTCTTGGAATTGGCAATGGCTGTTCTCTCTTCCAGGGAAATATAGCGGTCGCGCTCCCGGGTCAAAATAATCTCGTATTTTGAATTTTTTTTAAAAATGCTTTTCAGTCTTCTGGCCAGATCCAGGGTTATGGTTTTTTCATAGAGCTTCAATGACCGGTTAAAAGTACCCGGATCCTTTCCCCCGTGTCCCGGGTCAATGACAATCCGGTGAACCCCGAGCCCCAGTTGCCTGACCATGGAATACTGACCTTCGATCTGCTCAGGTGTCGAATCCACTCGATCAGGTTGAGCCAGGACAGATCTATCAATATGATTGATATCATCCTGGAAAATATCAAAGACCACTCTGAAAGGCGAGCTCAAATAAAACTTGTCATATTTTCCGATTTTATCAAAATCAAACACAACTCTCAAATCATGTTTTTGCCGCTGCCCCAATCTAATTCTTTTTAAGTTTCCGGATTTTATCAGTATTTCCTTTTTGTTGATTTCCGGGTAAGCTCCGGAAAAATCGCAGTCCGGTAAATCAAAATAAAGCCGGGTCAGATTCTGTCCGGGCAAAAGTTTTTCCTGAACTTTCATTGAAGCGGAAAGATCGAGTACAACCCGGGTATAGTCGGGATATGCATAATAACGGATATTTAACAATTGATTGCTTTTTTTTGTAGACAGATTGGCTATGAGAAGGATAAAGAGAAGAAGGAAAAAAAAGGCTTTTCTCATAACCTATAAATGTACTAAAAAAAGCCCTGAAAATCAAATTTAACCGGCCTACCGGCCTAAAATTCCCGGCTTACATCCAGTACCGGGCACTTCCAAAGGCGATCAGGGTAACCAGCATTCCAATGATTACTGAAATGACGATAGCAATTACAATAGTGCCCACAAAATAACCGACCGCCTTATCCTGAGGCGGTTCTTTCAGATCTTTAATCCCGGTATACAAAAGAAACAGGGAATAAAGCCCGCCAATGAAAGCCAGGAAACTGATATTGGGAATCAAATAAAATATACCGGCCACCCACATGGCGGTGTAGGCATAGACGGCAACTTTCATCGAAGCCACCATATCTTTTTTTGAACCAAATGATGGGGCCAGGGAATCGATTACAAAACCAATCAAAAATACACCCACCAGTGAAAAGATATAACTGAAAATTGCCCATAATATACTATTTCCAAACGGAGCCCTGACCGTAATACCCAGGAATGATCTCCCGATCACTATCCAGCCCAGAAATCCGGCAACGGCGGGAATGGCAGCCAGAATAATGGCATATTTAACAAACAGATCCTGAATGGTGGCAGATTCACCTTTAATGACTTTCCATTCATCATTGGGTTTGGTTAAAATCGCCATCGCTCTTTTAATAATTGCATTGAAATCCATTCAAACCTCCTCAGCAATCTCTTTCCTGCTCAGGCAGGTTATTTTATTCTCCTGGGAATAAAACCTCCTGAGCTTGAACATTCACTATAACAGAACGGAAATCCATTGTCAATTTTACCGAATTCTTTCACTCCCGGCCGATATTGCCAGCATAACCGCCATTCTCAAATCCACTTTTGATTTTTTCAAACCAGAGGGGAAAACCGGGAATCAGGCCAAATAGACATTCACCATTGCCTGCAGTTTTGTAAAATGGCTGCCCTTCCAGTATATTTTCCCGCATAATCGGCATATTGAATAGTTCCGGCACCAGGCCTGAACCTTGGGAGGAATTTTTTCCCGGTTTGATTGAAACAAATCAGTATTTTCATCCAGGGAAATTAAAAGTCCGTTGCAGAGCAGACAACGGGTAAAAGGTTTGCAGATATCCCTCAATTGGAGGCGACTCAACACTTCAGATACCTGCATTTCCGGATCCGTACTCCGGATATACAACCCTTTTTTAATGATTTTCCGCATCAACAGATGACGGTCCCGGGTCAGCAACATCCGGTCTTCTTTGGCTGAAATCGAGGCCAGCTCAAGATCCGTCCATTTGTTGCTGTAAACAGTATCCAATCCCAGCAATCTCAACTTTCGAACCAGGGATCCCAGATGAACATCCCCTAGAAATTTGATTTCATTCGGGTGCAGATGGTCAGCTGACCGGAAATCTTTAATAGAAAAAGGATAAACTTCAATCCGGACTGGCTTTGAAACCACCTGAGAAGAATCAACAGGCACCCCATCCAGTTTGATATTTCCCACCTCGGTGTGGGGGATTCCCATTGATTCGATCAAATCTTTTATTGACCTGGACATTTTCTGGCTGAGTCTTATGGACTTTTCCCGTTTGGATTGGGGTAAAAAATCATTCAATTCAAGAAAAAAAATGATTTCAATTTCAAATCCCGTCATGTTCCCGGACTGGTTTGACATTTAGGGCCGAAATGTCCAAAACAACCGTTTTGGATTTCGGTGGGGAAGTGAAGGCTTCCTGCCGTAGAGCAAATCATCAAAGAACAATGCAATCCTCTGATTGATGGGATTTCTGGAAACATAGAATCGAATCAGCCGATGAAACAACGTATCCGGTTTGGTATAAGGACAGACCCGGATGCAAAAACCGCAATCCGAACCGATTTTTTTCCAGAAAGAAAAGCAGCGCTCCGGGTCAACAGACCAGTGCTGAAATCCCCGGCTGGAAGGCTGATCACCGCTAGCAATGGATTTGGTCGGACAATTCTCAGCACATTTCTTGCATATCCTGCAGAAGTCATCAATATGAAAGGCCCCTTTCGCGGTTGGCAGCAACTCCAATTCCGTGGTCACCACCGAAAGCCTTACACAGGGCCCGTAAGTCTTATGCACCAGAATACCCATGCGACCGAGTTCACCCAGGCCAGATGAGACAGCCAGTGGAACACAAAGCGTTTCATAATTCCCATCACTGTGGGCCCGGGCATCATATCCCAAATGCCGCAAATACTCAGCAATTATATACGCAATTTTTGCTGCTTCCACATATTGACGGGAAGATTCGAGTATGGCCGGTAAGGCCGGGGCCTGTGTCATCATGTCCACATCCATGGCCACCACAATGACAATGGCCATCTTATGATGATTATCAATGGGTTTTCCCCAATCTGAACCATGTCGGCCGGCATGACTGTACAAATGATAGGTCTCCAATGGTGAGATTCCCACATCCACAGCCCCATAATAAAGGGCTATTTTCTTTATAATTCCGGTTACTGTTGCCGGATCAATATCCTGCAGACGGGGTTTTACCTCGCCCTTGGCAAAAGGCCTTATTCTATCCAAAAACGAAAAGGCGGCATCAAAAATCGGAGAATGATCAGGATCAAAATATGTATGGGACGTATCTCCCAGTTCAGACTGACGATGAATCTTTTCATCCACCGCCTTCTTTTCAGGATGACGCGAATAATACTTCCGGTGCAATTCAGTATGGAATTTCAGATTATTCCGGGAAAACATGTGATCCCGTTCATCAAACTGCTCTCTGTGGTCTGGCAGGCTATCAGGCTTCCGGGGAAAATATCCGATAAATGCAACCAGGAGAAAAAAAATCAGGAAGAACACCATTCCGAGGTTCAGATAAAATACCCAGGCCAGACGGGCAAATAACAGAAATGTAATCCAGGCCATCATATTGACCAGAAATCCCATTGTCAAAATGAAAGTTGCTCTCATTTCCTTCTCATGCCAGGATGAAACCGTCATCAGTAAAAAAAGGCATGCCGTCACTGTCATTAAAAAAAGATTGATCATTGTCATGATATTTTAAGGATAAACAAAAACAGGGTTTTTATATTCTTTTCGGATCCTGATTTTTGCCAGCCCAGAAGACCAATAGCTGAATGTAAGATGGGCGTCACGTTTCCCTCATTAACGGCTATTATACCATAATTGTAATCCGGATGATTGCCCGGCATTGGCATATTTGATATCATCATGGAGATGACCAAACTCCCTATAGATGACTATCGCGATCACATCCAGGATGCCCTTAAAAAAAATCCGGTACTCCTCATTACCGCTGAGACTGGTGCCGGTAAATCAACCCGGGTGCCCTACTGGTTCTGGAGGCAGGGCAAAAAAGTAGCCGTTACCCAGCCCAGACGAATTGCTGCCAGATCCCTCTCATATTATCAGTCTCAGGTCACCGCAACCAGATGGGGATCCGATATTGGTTATCAAACCGGCTTTGACCGGAAATATTCCAGACAGACCCGATTGCTTTATTTAACCGACGGGGTTCAAATGGTCAAGGAAATCAAAAGTCAGAGGGATTACGATGTGTTAATCCTGGATGAGGTTCATGAATGGAACCTGAATCAGGAAGTATTGATTGGATTGGTTAAAAAGGACCTGGACAGTCAATACTTCAATAAAACCGGCCAGCGGGTAATTATCATGAGCGCCACTCTTCATACCCAGAGACTTTCAACATTTTTAAACCAGGCTCCGGTTATTTCGGTTCCGGGTCGTAGTTTTCCGGTGACCATGCACCACAATCATCCGGACTTTCTGCTCTCGGATACGGTTCAAATGATTGAAATGGAAAAAAATCTGCTGGTGTTTCAACCGGGAAAAAGTGAAATCAAGGCCTTTGTTGCCCTTCTCAACCGGACCCTGGAACAGGACGGACTGAAAGCCAAGATACTCCCCCTTCATTCCGAATTGTCTATAAAAGACCAGGCCAGAGTTTTCCAACATTATACAGTTCCCAAAGTCATTGTGGCCACAGATATTGCCCAGACCAGCCTGACCATAGATGATATTGATGCGGTCATCGACACGGGAATAAAAAAGGAAATCCGGGTGATCAAAGGTATTGAAGGCCTTTACCCCACAGACATCTCTTATTCCGAGTGCATGCAGAGAGCCGGGCGGGCCGGGAGGGTCAAAAACGGTCAATATATCCTCTGTGCTGACTTAAGTCTCAAAGACCGACTTCCCTATTCGGAACCGGAAATCAGACGGTTAAATCTTGAATCGGTAGTGCTCAGACTGATTAAATGGGGCCTGCCCCCCCTGGAATTTCCCTACTTTCATTCTCCCAAAAAGAACTTGATCTACAAAGCCCTTAAGCAATTAAAAATATTCGGTGCCATTTCCAAACAGGAGAAAATAACCCGAGATGGAGAGAAAATGGCAGAGATTCCGGTTTCGATTCGCAGTTCAAGACTGTTAATGGAAGCACAAAAATCATCTCCTGAAGTCATGGATAACGCTCTGAAATTGATCGCCATCCTTGAAACCAAGGGGATTGTCAACAAGGAATACCTGGGAGAAAAATATCATTCCGGCCCCATCAACTCGGATTTAATCAATCAATTGTTCATATGGAATAACCCGGGAATAAACCGCAAAACCATTAATCATAAAAAATTTTTCATGGCAAAGGATATTTACCGGGAATTAAAAAACAGACTGGGAATCAAAAAAAGTTATCGGGGCATCTCAGACCAAAACCTGAAGGCCCTGACCAGGGTCATGCTTTCCGCTTTTTTAGATCATGTTTATGTAAAGACGGGCAAGGTGTATGCCCGGGATAATGAAGAGCGGGAACTGGACAGAAACTCAGTATTGTTTCCATTGCTACCGGACATCATAGTGGGGGTGCCCTTCGATTTGATTATCGACTGGGAGAATCGAATCTTACCTTGGCTGAAATACTGCAACAGGCCGGTTTTACCACCGGTGCGATTGTTAGC
>DAOVIP010000303.1 GCA_030671465.1 Candidatus Aminicenantota bacterium
CCATCCCCCGCTTGCCCTCGAATTTAAAAAAGTATCAGCCCCTGATCAACCGGCTCATGGAAAAGGACCGGCGCAAACGGGTTCGCACCGAAGAAGCCCTGGATGAATTGTTGAAATCACTGCTGGATGCCCGGATGGTTTCGGAAACCCGGCCCAGAAAATCCAAAATGCGGAAAGCAATCGAGATTTCCAATCAAACCAAGCAGATGTCCCTCTCATTGACCCCATCAACGTTAACTCGGTCTTCAAAATCCATCCCCAAGAAAGTTGATTCCAGCCCGAAACCGAATGAAAAGAAGTCCAGGGGATGGAAAATGAGATTGATGGTAAAAACCCTATTTTTTTTCATGGTGCTGGCCCTGGCCGTGGTAATGGCCCTTAAATATATCCGGGTCGGCTCTGATCCTCAGATACTGGATTCGGATTCGGTTAAATCCATGATCAAAAGGAGTAATTTCTATGACCGGATCTGGAACAGATACGGGCGTTTCAACAATCAGTTCGAGAAAAAAATCATCGGAAAGCGAATTGTTATTGTGGATACGACCACCGGATTGATGTGGTATTATTCCGGTTCCATCCGGCCCATGAAACATGAGCGGGTCAAAGGCTGGGTGGAATGGTTTAACCGGCAAAAATTTGCCGGTTTTGGAGACTGGCGCCTGCCTACCCTCAAAGAGGCAGCCTCGTTACTCACCAGTGCCAATCGAGAGGATTCACTTCATATTGATAACATATTTTCCAGAACACAGAAGAATATCTGGACCAGTAATCAATACGGCATAAACGGGGCCTGGGTAGTGCGGTTTGATGAGGGCTATATGCTGGGCTGTCCGTTTGATCTGGAAAATTTTATCCGGCCGGTGCGTTCACTGGAATAGGGGGCCGATATATTCAATATTGTCCGGATTCCGGAAAACCGACTCCACTGCCTTCCTGACTAATGCATGTTTTCGCCGGATGACCAGCAGTGATGGTTCCAATCCGGTCTCATCGGTCAACAGCCAGCCGGGTACCCGGCCCCATCCATTGATAAAACCGGTTTCTTGGATCAGCGGGGTGTTGAAATCAGAGGCATTCCGGTTCAGGTACCGGGACAAGGCCATGTCGAAATTTTTCTCCCGTTCTGACAGTTGATCCAAGGGGAGAATTTTAATTTTTCCCCGGGTAATTCGTCTGTATTTTGATTTCCATTTGGCCATCACCCTTGAGATCCAGCTTCTCATCCGGGAATGCTGGCTGGTCAACGGCAGGAAACGAATGGGGATATTGGCATGGTTGACTAAGTAATCGGCTTGCTGCTGACTCAGTTGGAGTATGGTTTTTCCAATGTCCTGATATTCGGATACCGGGGTATCCGGTGGAATGGCTAATAATCTGCTACCGGCGGCCAGTTTTCTTAATTGGGGCAGAGTCAAAAGGCGGGGTGAATTCAAGGCCGGGAAGGCAGCTAATTTTTCCACCAGGGTTGAATCTCCGCTCAGCCGGTGGTGCTTGAATATCAATTCCTCAATCCGTTGCCCGGTTAGTGCAGGTAGTTGCGGATATTTGGCCATTAAATGTTTATAAAGGTCCCTGACTTCGGTCAACAGGCGGTCCAGCAGTTCTGTGGTCAAGTCATCGCTATACTCGATAGCCGCATCAAATACGAATCCTCGCCAGGGGGCAATGATTTTTCTGGTCAGGGGAATTCCCTGGCTTAACAGCCAGATTTTACAGACATCCCCTTGTTTGGGAATTCCGACTTCTCCCATTCCTTCATTGATATAGTGATCGAACCTCAACCAGGCCAGCTGGTTGCGGATGATGGTCTGTTGACTGATGGGTTGTCCGTTTAGCAGAATGCTCCGCACAACTCCCCGGCAGTATTCCTTTAGGATTTTGATTTCCAGTTCCCTGGATTGGCCTTTTCGGTACAGAAGGATGCGGGTACCCGGAACAGAAGGCTCGGCACCGGGTCTGGAGTTGTGTTTGGAAAATTTTCGGAGCTTACCTTCCTGAAAGTCCAGGTAATGCTCCTGGTCCGGAGTTGAATTCTCAATGATAATCCGGGAAGGGGAGGGTGAAAACATGGCTAATAATCCGATGCCTTCGGAGTTCTGCAGGTTGAGGATGGCTTGTTCCCTGATGTCATCGGCATGAGAGGCTTGCATCAGGGATTTCAATTCATGGATAAGGGTATCTTTGATGCCGGTTCCATTGTCCCGGATTTCTACCCGGCTGTCATTCAGGTTGACAGAGATCTGAGTGGCTCCCCTCAACAGGGCCAGACGAACCAATTCCACCGGGTAGTGGGAGCGGGAGCGATAGGTATGGTGGGTCAACTTTTCCAGGTGGGCATCCACATCTATGGAAAAGAGATTCTCAGGATTCATAGGACCAGGTCCTCCCGGAGCAGAATGCGCGATGTTTTTCTTAACAACTTCTTTTTTTGCTCCCCTGACAATCCGGCCTGGTTGATGACCATTTTGATCATCCGGAACCGGGCCAGGGAGGGGTTTTTAAAATATAGGAGGACCAGGTCCCGGATCCGCTGGCTCTGGGGATTGATGGCTAAGAATTGCCGGGGAAGCCCGGAGACATTGTTTCGGTTTCCCGGCCAGTATAACCGCAGGATTCCACCCGCTGATAACGGTGGCCCGGGAAATTTGACTCGAAGTGCCTCCTGGTGGTTCAACCCGGGGCCGGGCAGGCAGGGCGGTAATGAACTTTTTATGGATTTCAGGGTTTGATTGACCTGTTCCAGGAAGCCGGACAGGGCCGGATCTTCGGGTATTGGCAATACCATGGCTTTCAAATCCCGGATCAGGTTCAGATCAACCACCCCGGGGATTAAGCGGATCAGCCCGGAAAAGGCCTGGTCATCCAGGTCCAGAACCGGGTGCCCCTGCCGGCTGAATTCTTTTGAAAGCGGGTTGGTCGGTCCACCGGCTAACAGTTTTCCCTGGCCTGCCAGGGTCAGTGCCCTTTCCAGGCTAATGGCCTTATTGTTTACGGTGGGAATGATCCGGTATTCCCGGAAGCTGGCGTGGTCATCCCATAACCGGGGCTGGACCAGGGCACCGATGGCCATCCTGGCCAGGTTCTGTTTTATTTCATCAAGCTGTTGGCCCCTGGGGGTGGATGGTTTTTTATTTTTTTTGAATACAAAAAACAAAACCGGGATCAGGCAGATC
>DAOVIP010000509.1 GCA_030671465.1 Candidatus Aminicenantota bacterium
GGCAACCAGGATAATATTTCTAAAGCGAAGGCTTTTGGCCAGTTCCATGATTTCCGGAGCAGGAGGAGGATCCATCATCAGTATAAATTGGTTGATCGGCAATGTGCTGATTACATATTCGGTATCGACCCTTTGCTTCCCGTTTATCTCAACTGCCCGAATACGGCCCGCGGCATGAAAAACCCTGGTAATCCGGGCATTTTTTTTAATATTCCCGGAATCGCAAAACCTTTCCAGCCGATCGGTAATGGCACCGATGCCCGGGGTGCGGGGATAAAAAAACGAGCCGTCCAGATGCTCGGTCTTGGCCTTACTTCCATGAATCGCCTCTTTTAAAAAGGTTTTTAAATCAAGGCCCTTCATCCGCTTGCCCGAGACATTGGCCGATAAGCGGTTACAGGGAGCTCCCCACAATTTTTTTGAATAATTCAGGAGAAAAAGACTGGCAATGGTCCTCCCATAGGTTTTCAGGGCAAAACTTTCAAAATTGTCCCCGGTATCCTTCTTTTTCAGCTTTCCGCTAATAACTTCAAAACCGGCCTTGATAAAGGAAAACAATCCCAGGTTTTTCAGCAGGTTCAAAGGGGAAAGTGGAAAATCCACCAGTTTTTTGTTGAAATAGATCTGGCTGGGAACACTGATATTGATCAGGTCATCTTCCATCAACGACTTGATTTCCCGGGTGATTTCCGGAATTTTATCATGAAAACGGTGAGCCCCTGAATCAAAAAAAAATTCACTGTGCTGAAGGGTAATACAGTTGCCCCCGGCCCGCTTTTCCGCTTCGTAAATCACAAAAGGAACATCCTTTTTTCTGGCAAAATATCCGGCTGCCAGGCCACCGGGCCCCCCGCCCAGAATGGTCAGGGATTTGCTCTTTTTATTTTCAACAGTTTTATCTACCATTATTGCCAGATCACAAGGATCAACATCCTCATTTTTTTATTATCCGATACCCGGGAGCTATGAAATACTCAGATTAAATGAAAAAAAGATTATAACACATAAAACAAAAAAATCAATCAAACTCCAGGACTGACCCGGTTCATTGGCTTGTACAAATGACCTGACCGCCGGAATTTTGAACCCGGATCAACCGGAATAATTATCAATGATTATTGAATTTAACCTCAAATTGATTTAAAATATGCCGATGAGCGATAAAGAAGACAAATTCATCGGAGATCAAAAATTCTTACTGGACCGGGAAAAGGGAATGATTTCCAAATACAAGAACCTCTATCTGGGAGATGTTTCCCTTTTTTCCCTTTTGA
>DAOVIP010000128.1 GCA_030671465.1 Candidatus Aminicenantota bacterium
AACTTCGTCCAATCTTGATACTGGTGTGGTATGGGGCGATGTTTTAACCAGATCAGGATTTTCTTGCGATTCCCGGATGATTTTTTTCATGACCTCGATAAACCGGTCAAGGGTCTCTTTGCTTTCGGTTTCGGTGGGTTCAATCATCATGGCACCTTGAACGATCAGGGGAAAATAAATGGTAAACGGGTGGATATGATAATCCAGGAGTCTTTTGGCCAGGTCAAAGGTTTTAACCGGCAATCCCTTATCCGAAAAGACAACTTCATGCAGGGTTTTGGATTTATAGGGTAATTCAAATAATTTTTCCAGATGCTTTCGGATATAGTTGGCATTTAAAACCGCATCTTCGGCTACTTTTCGGAGATTTTCCCTACCCAGAGATAAAAGGTAAGATAAGGCCCGGATAATGACCAGAAAGTTGCCGTAAAAATTTTTGATCCTGCCGATGCCCTGCTGGCTGAAATATTCGACCCTGAATTCATTGTCAGTTCTGGAAATCAGGGGAACCGGCAGGAATGCTTCCAGTTGCCGGGTCACTCCGATGGGTCCTGAACCCGGTCCACCACCACCATGGGGAGTTGAAAAGGTTTTATGCAGGTTTAAATGAAGGACGTCAACTCCCAGGTTTCCCGGCTTTACAATTCCCAGAAAGGCATTCATGTTGGCCCCGTCCATATAGAGTAGCGACCCATTTCGATGCAGGGCTTCGGCGATCCGGCATATATGTTTTTCAAAAATTCCCAGGGTATTGGGATTGGTCATCATCAATGCGGCTACTTCAGGATTGAGGTGTTTTTCCAGTTCATCAGCGTCGATGATGCCATCCGGATTGGAGGGGATCTCCCGGATTTCATAACCGGCAAAATGAGCGGATGCCGGATTGGTTCCGTGAGCGGAATCGGGAATCAGTACCACTTTTCTGGGGTTGCCGGTTGAGGTCAAATACTTCCGGATGACCATCATGCCCACCAGTTCGCCGTGGGCACCGGCTGCCGGGGTTAAGGTGAATTTGGTCATGCCGGTGATCTGAACCAGCCATTTCTCTAACCGGCTCAAAATCTCCAGGTTGCCCTGGACCAGGTGATGAGGTGAGTAGGGGTGGGCGGAAAATGCTTCGAACCCGGCCACTTTATCATTGATTTTGGGATTGTACTTCATGGTGCAGGAACCCAGGGGGTAGAATCCTGAATCGACCGAATGATTCAAATGAGACAGATTGGTATAATGACGAACGATTTCAACTTCGGAAAGCTGGGGGAAATCGTTGATTTCTTTTCTGAGCTTGTTATGGTCAATGGCAATCAAGTCGTCTGCCAGTTTGGTATCTGAAAAAGAGTAACCGATTTTTCCCGCTTTGCTCTTATTAAAAATGAGTTCTGGCAGTTTGTTCATTTTAGTTCCCCGATGCAATCCACTAAAGAATCAATGTCTTCGGTTTTGTGGTTCTCGGTAAAATTGATGAGTATTGAATCCTGAAATTTAGGATAAAACCACTTCAAGGGAATTCCAGCGAGAATGTTCTTTTTTTCCAACTTCTGGAGGAAATCGCTGGCGCTCATGTTCTTAATATCCATGACCACTTCGTTATAAAAATCCTTTTGATATCTGATTTTTACATGATCGAATCCGGATACGGATCTGACAAAATAAGCCGTATTCAAATGATTGAGTTTCCCGATTTTTTCCAATCCGGTTTTACCCATGGTGGCCATGTACATGGCGGCTCTCAAGGCGCACCAGGCCTGATTGGTGCAAATATTGGAGGTGGCTTTCTCTCTTTTAATATGTTGCTCACGGGTGGAGAGGGTCAGTATATAACCCCGTCTTCCCTGGTTGTCTTGCGTTTGGCCAACGATACGTCCGGGCATCTGTCGCAGGAATTCCTGCTTGGTGGTCAGGAAACCCAGATAGGGTCCTCCAAAACCCAGAGGGAGCCCGAAACTCTGGGCTTCACCCAGGGCAATGTCCACACCATTCTCAGCCGGTGGATTTAAAAATGCCAGGGACATGGCTTCGGTAATGACCTGGATCGAATAGACATTTTGTTGATGGAGAAGGCTTGAAATTTCATGACTGTCTTCAATGACACCGAAAAAATTGGGGGACTGGAAAATGAAAGCGGCAGTATCGCCATCCATTTTTTGTTCCAGATCGGATATATCCACTTTCCCGGTCTCTTCATGAAAAACCACGGTCTGGAAATCAATATTCAGGTTTTGAACATAGGTTTTAATAATTTCAATATATTCCGGGTGAAGATTTTCAGCCATGAGGAACCGGTTTTTTTTTGATTTTCTGAGGGCCAGCAGTACTCCCTCGGCGGCAGCGGTGCCGCCGTCATACAGAGAAGAATTTGATATATCCATGCCGGTTAACAGGGTCATCATGGTCTGATATTCGAACATGGCCTGAAGGCTTCCCTGGCTGACTTCCGGTTGATAGGGGGTATAGGGGGTGAGAAATTCACCTTTGGTACTTAAATAATTGACCACTTCCGGTATAAAATGTTGATAGGCGCCTCCGCCCAGATAATGGATGTATTGGAAAAACTTATTTTGATGGGCCAGTTTCCGAAAAACTTCGATCAGCCGGTTTTCCGGGAGTGAAGAGGGCAGTTGGTCCAGAGAGTAATAGGAATGTTCCAGGGGGATATCGGAAAAAATCTCCCTGATTTTCTCGATCCCTAAAAATTTTTTTATTTCCTCTCTGTCCGCATCAGACAGTGGTAGAAATCTCATGCACTATTCCTCTGAAATTCCCTTCAGATAGTCGTTGTATTTTTCCTCATCGATCAGAGCTTCGGTTTCGTCTTGGTTATTCATCTTGATTTTGAATAACCAGCCCTCCCCGTAGGGATCCTGATTAACCTTTTCCGGCTGGTCATCCAACGTGTTGTTGACTTCGGTGATTTCTCCTGAAACCGGAGCATAAATATCGCTGACAGCTTTCACGGATTCAATGTTGGAACAGGCATCACCTTTTTTGATGGCATCACCCGGTGTTGGCAATTCCACATAAACCACATCACCCAATTCCTTCTGGGCATAGTCGGTGATTCCGATGGTGGAAATATTGCCTTCGCACTTCACCCATTCATGATCCTCGGTGAATTTGAAATTTTTTAAGTTCAATTTTCCCTCCTCTATAAGTCTATTTTTGACGGTTGCCAAGAAGCATGATTATTTACGCTTGTAAAAAGGGGTTTCCACCACCTGGGCTCTGACTTTCCTGTCCCTGATCCCGATCTTGAATTCGGTTCCGATCGGGCTGAATTCAATAGGCAGGTAGGTTAAGCCGATCGATTTTTTCAGATAGGGGGCAAAAGTTCCGCTGGTAACCGAGCTGGTTGCTCCATCTCCCGGGTAGACCGGATAACCGTGTCTGGCAATACCCTTTTCGGTTAGCTCGAAACCAACGAGTTTTCGGGTTATGCCCTTTTCCTTTTGGGCCAGTAGGGCTGGTTTCCCGATAAATTCCCCTTTATTGAGTTTCAAAATCCATGACAGATCCGCCTCCAGAACCGTATGGGAATCGTCAATATCGTTCCCGTAGAGTGCCATTTTGGCTTCAAGTCTCAGGGTATCTCTGGCACCCAGGCCGGCAGGCAGAATGTCCATTTTTTTCCCTTGCTCGGCCAATTGCAGGAATACCTCTACGGCCTGATCATCGGTGGATTTAAAATATACTTCGAAACCATCCTCACCGGTGTATCCGGTTCGGGAAATGATAGCATCGATTCCCAGGACCCTACCAGAGTCAAAATGGTAATAGTTGATGGCTGAGATATCGTTGTCGGTAAATTGAGCCAGTAATTTTCCGGCCCGGGGACCCTGAATGGCAATCTGTGAATAGGCGTCACTTTCATTTTCAATTTCCACTTTAAAATGGGATACCCTGGCTTTCATCCAGTTGAAATCTTTTTCGATATTGACGGCATTGACTACAAGTATATATTGGTTGTCAGCCATCATATAAACCAGCAGATCATCGATGAAACAGCCTTTTTCAGTAAGCAAGGCAGAGTACTGGATTTTGCCCGGGACCAGTTTGGCTGCATTGTTGGAGGTCAGGAATTGGATGGCATCCAGTGCTTGTTCACCCCTGAAAAGAATCTCCCCCATGTGACTGACATCGAATATGCCACCTGTGGTTCTGACCGCATTGTGTTCTTCATTGATACCTGAGAATTGAACCGGGAGCTCCCATCCCAGAAAATCGATCATTTTACCTTTAAGAAAATGATGGGCTTTATTGAGTTTTGTTTTTTTCATCCCAGTCTCCGAAATTAAAGATAAAAATAACATATCGTCAGTCAAAAATCAAGGTAAAAATTTGATCGAATTCACTGGTGCGACATAATTTCGGGTGAAGTTAGGCCCCGGACCGGAGGGTAGGCAAAGGAGATCTGATTTCGAATCCCAAAGCTTGACAAAACAAAAAATATTTTTCATAATAAAAACAAGTGCAAATAAATTTTTGGAGGAATCCAGATGAAAAAAGTTGTTATTTTGGTTTTATTCTTTGTTTTTTGTGCTTCTCTCTTATTGATTGCGGATGAGAGACAGGATTTGTGGTTGAAAGCCGCTGCTGAGAAGAATCTAGAGCTCAGGTTGCAGTATTTTGAGGAATTTTTACAGAAATACGAGAAAAAAGAAGGTAAACACTCCAAATATTTGTATTTCAATCTCTGCCAAACTTCATTTCAATTAAAGAAATATGATAACTCGATTGAATATGGCGAACAGGCCCTGGAGCATAAGGATCTGGAAGCCAATTTGAAACTTCAGACATATCTGATTCTGTCCAAGGCCTTTTATTTGACCAAGTCTGACCTGGATAAGGCCTATCACTATGCAGGACTGGTGATCGAATTCGGAAATTCCATTAAAATGACCACCGAATCCACTAATCGAAGCGAGCAATTGAACGAAAACATCGATAAACATTTCATTGCCCCCGCCTACCGCATCCAAACCCTTTTACTATTTGAAAAGGGTAAGAACAATCCGGAAACCTTGATTGAAGCAGCCCAGAAGGGAATTGAAGCCTACAATATCCACAAAACCGATCGAAACCTGGCCTTGATACTGAGCCTGGCCTATAAATTGAGCAAAATGAATATGGTTGATAAGGCCATACATTTTGTGGAAAAGGTGTGTGATCAGGCCGAGGAAAATGCCAAATGCTATAATATGCTGGGAACCTGGTATAATAAAAAGGGAGACAAGGACAGGGCTATTTTTTATTTTGATAAATATTACAAAATTCAGGATAAGGATGATCAGGCAGCCAAAACAGCCTTAAATATTGGTGTTTTACTGTCTAAGAAAGAAAAAATGAAAGCTATCGGTTATTTTGCCGAGGCCTTTTTATTACTGAATTCTGACAAAGAATCCAAAGCCTATAAATATTTGCAGCACTTGTGGTTCAATGATCTTGCCAAAGGCAAACCCCAGGAAGAGCAGGATAAGGGTTTGTCGGATATCCTGAGTGCGGCCAGATCACGTCTGGATATGTCCGGACAATGACATGGTCTGGAATTTTTTAGACCACCAGTAATATTTTCCGTTTATCCCCCACCCGCTGGGTGATATGCTGGGAATCCAGGTATTCCAGTATGGTAATGATGGATTTCCGGTTGAAGCTGGTCAATTCCCGAAAAGATTGAATATCAATGACTTCACCATTGAATACATGTACTCTGTACTCAGCAGACTTCTTGATATATTTAACATACAAAGGGCATTGTACTCCACGTTGCAGGACACTTATACCTTCATTAGTTGATAAAACTATTCCTACACCACTATGACCTTGTAATTTGTGACGACTAACTACTTTTCCACCGCCCTCATGCCAAGTAGTTGCTTCATTTTCAGAACTAGTAAACTCAGGAACCTGTACACTATCAGCTTGCATACGTTCAAATGCAGTAAGTTTATTACTAGCATGCCCTACTAAATTGGGGTCATTTAGACCACGTGTAGTAAACAACCCTGTCCAGTTAGGGGTTATACTATTACCCCAATTAATATAGAAGTCACCACTCCTAGGTCTAAAGTTTCTATCTGGAAACACCTTAAAGCAACGATGCCCCATCTCTCTTAGTGCCTCTGCTAATACAGAAGCACTATTACTTCCTATCTTGT
>DAOVIP010000084.1 GCA_030671465.1 Candidatus Aminicenantota bacterium
GGGAGAAAATCAAGTTTGAACATAGAACTTTGAACCTGGAACGCTGATTTTATTGACATTTCCCCGGGGCTGTGATAATTTTCCTTTAAACCTTGATAAAGGAGTTTTTGATGCCCGAACAAAATGATCAAACCAGGGATGATTTTATATCCGCCAGTAAAGACATCGATGTCCAGGCCATCATGGAGGCCATCAAAAAAAAGATCGAAGAAAAAAAGAAGTCCGGAATTCTCAAGCAGAGTGATATCGATGACATCAATGAAATGGAGCTACTGCCCCTGCCCGATTTTCAGGAAGTGCCCCATGTGTATGAGGACCATTTGTTTTCCCGGAAACTGGAGGAAAACCTGATTCTAGGTTATGAAGTTGAGCAAGAGCGCAGCGGCCTTTTCGGGATTGTCAAGAAGACCATGCAAAAAATACGCAGGCTGTTTTTGCCCCTGATCCGGTTTGCCATGCGCCCGGCCCTCAATGATATGGCCCGGCTATACGGGGAAAATATATTCAAGAGCAAGGAGTACATCCGTATCCTTCACAATGCGCTGACCAACATGATTGTTGAATCCTCCAAGCTGAAGATCGAAGAGGAAATACTCAAGACCAAAATCAAGATTCTGGAAGACAAAATGGAATTTCTGGAGAACCGGGAACGGGCCATAGAGAAGAAAGTGTTTCAATAATGCAGATTCATCAGTTTTTGACCTCCTATTCCTACGGTGACGCCATTGGCAACGAGGCTTTTGAAATCCGGGAGTACTTGAGGAAGCAGGGGTATGAGTCGGATATATTTGCCCTCCATTATCACCCCCGCTTTGCCAACCAGATCATTAATTATCTGGAGTATGACCGGTTTTCCAGCCCTGAAAATATTGTTATTTTTCATTTTTCCATTGGATCGACCGTTACCCGGAAGTTTCTCCGGGTACCGGACAGAAAGGTCATTATCTATCACAACATCACCCCTTTTCACTTTTTTCTGGATTACCACCGGATCCTGGCCAAGGACTGTTACAAGGGTAGGGTGGAACTCAAGACCCTGGTAGGTAAGGTGGATCTGGCCCTGGGGGATTCACACTACAACGAAAAGGAGATGAAAGAACTGGGATTTCCCCGGACCGGGGTGCTGCCCCTGGTCATGAATTTCTCTAAATTCCAGGCCCCGGTTACTCCCATCCTGAAGGAGTTGTTCGATGATGACAAGACCAATATCCTGTATGTGGGCCGGATCATTCCCAATAAAAGGGTGGAGGATGTTTTAAGGATCTTTCACCTCTATCAAACCCATTTCAATCCCAATTCAAGGTTATTCATAATCGGCGAATACCGTGGTTTTGAACGCTACCTGACTGCCCTGCAAAAAATGATAACCAGCCTGAAAACCCGGAATATCCATTTCTCCGGTCATATTCCCGAAGACGAACTGGTATCCTATTACAAGCTTTCCCAGGTATATTTGCATATGAGTGAACATGAGGGATTCTGTGCCCCGCTGCCTGAAAGTTTTTATTTGAATATTCCGGTGGTGGCCTTTGATGGGGGCGCGGTCCGGGAGACGATGGGACAGGGCGGTATGCTGGTTACCCGGAAAAACCTGCTGGGGATTGCCGGCTTGATCGATTGTATTCTCTCTGACCGGGCCTTGAAGGAGAAGCTGATCGCCTCCCAGCAAAAGGAACTGGCCAAATATCAGCAAAACCGGACCGGCCAGATACTGCTGGACTACCTGAAGAAGATCCCGTGAATTTCAATTCGATTATTGTTCGCTATGGTGAGATCAGCCTCAAAGGCAAGAACCGGATCCATTTTGAACGCCTGCTGAAAACCAACCTGGAATCTTCTCTGGACCTGCAGAAATGCAAATTTTCCCGGGTGATTTTGAAGAGGGGGCGGATCTTTATCAGGGGAATTGATACCCTTCCGCGGTTGGAAAGGGTCCTGGGAGTTTATTCCTTCAGCCCGGCCCTGGAGATCGGTAAAAGCATGTCCGGGCTGAAGCAATCGGTTATGCAGATGGTTCCCCTTATCCGTCAGTCCACTTCCTTCCGGGTGAGTTGTCAGAGAACGGATAAGCGCTTCAAGTACGATTCGCTCCAGATTGAAAAGATGATTGGGGAAATTCTTCTCCGGGAGAGCCAGACGCCGGTGAACCTGGAAAATCCGGAGGTTCATTGTTACATTGAAGTCGGGGAAGATCACATCTATCTGTTTTCCGAGAAAATTAGGGGATTTGGTGGTTTTCCCTACGGGGTTTCCGGTAAACTGGTCTCCCTGGTTAGCTCCGGGATCGATTCCCCGGTGGCCACATTCCTGATGATGAAGCGGGGGGTTGAGCCCATCCTGGTCCACTTCCAGGTCAGCCAGAGTGATGCCCATAAAGTGTTGAAGTTAAAAGCACAACTGGAGGTGTTTTCCTCCGGAAAGGAGATCAAGCTGCATCTGGTTGACCGGAATGAGCTGTTCCAGGGAAATTTTCAGCGGCTCTATGATAACCCTCGCTACCATTCTTACATGTGCATATTATGCAAATTCCTGATGCATAAGAAAGCGGGTGAAATTGCCAGAGGGGAGAAGGCTTGGGGACTGATTACCGGAGACAACCTGGCCCAGGTGGCTTCCCAGACCCTCAAGAATCTCCATGCCTACCACACCACTTCCGGCCTGCCGGTCTACAGTCCGCTGATCGGATCTGAAAAACAGGATACCATCCGGCTGGCCCGGGAAATCGGGACCTATGAGATATCAATATTGAAATCAACCGGTTGTACGCCCCCGGTCACCCCAAAAACCGGGGTATCCAAGCATATTTTTCAGAATATACTGAAAGAAACCGGATTGGGATAATAAATAATCTTCACTTTTTTTTATTCCGGGTTTCTAAAAAAATCCAGACTCTTGGTTCCAATTTTCTGGGTCCGGTAACAGTGAAAATATTTGGCCTGGAATTTTAAATGGCTGGGCCTCTCCAGGATAATGATGCCCTCCGGTTTGAGTACCTTTCTTTTAAAAATAACCTTCAGGGGATTGGCATATTCCAGCAGCTGGTAGGGCGGATCCAGGAAGATAATATCAAACATAAATTGTTCCTTGCTCAGGTGGATAATACTGCGGTTGTAATCACCCTTTATGATCCGGTAAAAATCCGATGGAATACCAATTTTTTCAATATTGTGCCTGAGCAGCTGGATGGATTCTTTGAGACTATCGATAAAAATAACGTACTCAGCCCCTCTGGAAAGGGCTTCAATCCCGATATTACCGCTGCCGGCAAAACCATCCAGGAATATCTTTTCCCTCATCTGATCCTGGAGTATATCAAAAAATGAAAGCTTGACCTTGGCAGTGGTGGGCCGGACCCCCGGATCAGAGGCGGATTTCAACCGCCTTCCCTTGTAAATTCCCGAATGAATTCTGAGCATGACTACAGCATACAATGTTGGGTACCAACAGTCAACTGATTCAATGAGGCGGGCCTGCCTTCCCAAAACCAGAGGGGAGGCGACAGCAGGTATTGACTTGACGGGGAAGCCAATAATATATACAATATGGTGATGGAACCGCTTGAATTCAAAAATCAGTTTGAGACCCTGAAAAAAAAGGCAATTGATTTACGGGGGTATCTTTGATCTTGAAGCCAAGTCGAAGCGGTTGGAAGAGATTGAAACTCAACTGAGTGATGCGGAGCTGTGGAATAATCCTCAAAAATCCACAGGTCTGTTAAAAGAGAAAAAGCGGCTGGAAAACAAGCTTGAACTGGATAAGCGCTTCGATCGGGATATTCAGGAAATTGAAACTTATTTTTTATTGCTGGAGGAAGATCCCGGCCTGATTGATGAACTGCAGGAGGAGCTCCAGAACTTTTCCCGGTTTGTTGAGCAGCAGGAGATAAAAAATTACCTGAGTGGTGAATGCGATACGGATAATGCTTTCTTGAGCATTCATCCGGGAGCCGGAGGTACGGAAAGCCAGGACTGGGCCGAAATGCTGCTACGGATGTATCTCCGGTTCGGGGAACGAATGGGATTTAAATGTCAGATCGTTGATGTCCTGGCCGGGGAAGAAGCGGGTATCAAAAGCGTTACAATTCGAATCGAAGGTGAATTTGCCTACGGATATATGAAACAGGAAATTGGGGTTCACCGGCTGGTCAGAATTTCACCCTTTGATGCCAACAAGCGGCGCCATACATCGTTTGCCGCGATATTTGTCTACCCGGAAGTAACGGATTCCATTGATATCCAGATTGATACCAAGGATTTAAGAATTGATACCTATAAGGCCTCGGGCAAGGGAGGTCAACACGTCAATACCACTGATTCGGCTGTTCGCATTACCCATATCCCCACCAATATCGTGGCCCAGTGTCAGAGTGAGCGGTCGCAGCACCAGAACCGGGAAAGGGCCATGAAGATATTGCAATCCAGGATATATGATCTTGAACTGAGAAATAAAATGAAAGAAAAGGATAAAATGGAAAACCAGAAAGGGGAGATTGCCTGGGGAAATCAGATAAGATCCTATGTGCTTCACCCCTATCAGAATATTAAGGACCACCGCAGCGGTTTGGAACGGAGCGACAGCCAGAAGGTCCTGGATGGTGACATTTTTCAATTTATCAAAGCCTCACTAAAGCAAAAAAGAAAATAAAGATCGGGGAGTAAATTTTTTTTCGGATTGAGAATGAAGGACATTTTTTCACCCATTTTTTTTGGCGGATTGATGGCTCTTGGATTGCTCCATTGGCTGAATCCCCATTATGAAATCCTGGCTGCACTGGTTCTACCGGTTTTTGTAACCGCTCTGATTCTGTATGTCATGAAAAAGCTCAATGGGGCTTATGTATTCCTGGTTCTGTCCTTTGTCTTACTGCTGGGTAATTTTTTCTTGGAACGGAAAGCTCATTTTACCCTTCAATCCGGTTTTCCCATTCCCGGAGATCAATACATCTTTATCCGGGGAAAACTGATGGATTATCCGGATATCCGAAACAAGTATTCGGTCATTTATGTTCGAACCCAGGCTCTGGAATTCGGACAGAAACGAATTCAAAGATCCTTTAATATCCGGGTTAAAGTCGTGGGGAATCTCCAGCACTTTTTTCGCGGAGATGAAATTACGGTTCAGGCCCGGATTTTTCAAAACCGTTACAATGAGAATTTTGCTGATTCCCCCTTCAGGAATTACAACTTTTACCGAGACATACACTTCAATGGGTATTGTAAATCATCGCTGCTGGTCAGGCGGATTTCCAGGGCCGGTCCGATATGGACAGTGATCGGGCAGTGGCGCAACAAACTGAGAGGCATTGTTGAAAAAAAGTGGTTAGATGCAGCGAGTGGCCTGGACAGAAGGGGTGTTTTTCTAGAGGCCATTCTGCTGGGGGAACGGGGCCGGATGACTTCCGGGCAAAAGGAATCACTGTTGAGTTCCGGAATATTTCATTTGTTTGCCATCTCCGGCGCCCATATCGGAATCATGGCCATTCTCTCCCTTTTATTTTTAAAAACATTGAGATTCAGCCTCCGGTCCAGAATCATCTTAACCATTTTCATATTAATTTTATTTCTGGCCCTGTCCGGATTTAAAATATCGGCCCAGCGGGCGGTTCTGATGGCCATATTCATATTCATGGCCAGAGTGTTTCATCTTCGCACCCGTGTTGTTGGAATTCTCTCGGTCTCTGGACTGATCATATTGTTCGTTAATCCAGCTGAAATTCTGGACCCAGGTTTCATTTTAACCTTTGCCCTGACTCTGTTTATTGTGATTGGTAGAGGGATCTTTTCCGATTTGTTTCGGTATGTTCCCAGATACCTGGGTGAATTTATATCTGCCAATCTCTCCGCCTCGCTCATCTCTTTGCCATTGTCACTCTTTTTTTTCAAACGCTACTCACTGGCCGGATTCCTAGCCGGTCTGGTGCTCCTGCCCCTGACCGCGGTCATTATTGGTTTCGGATTGGTATCCATGTTGCTGGTCCCTTTTTGGACCGCAGGCGCCACTGTATTTTTGCATATCAATAATATACCCCTCAGCCTGTTTTTTCAGGTGGTTGATTTTTTCTCGGAAACGGTCCATTTGAATGTGTTCAGGCCATCACCGGCCCTGCCCTGGGTGGTGTTCATTTTGTTATTATTCTGGGCTATGGGATTCAGAAAGCGATTCCCTGGACAGAAGCCACTGGTTTTCATCTGCCTGTTGGTTTGCCTGTTGGTTATTCTGTCACCCTTTCCCCGATATTGTCCCGAAAATCTTGAAGTGTATTTTTTTGATGTGGGCCAGGGGGATGCGGCATTAGCCGTATTTCCCACTGGTCAATCATTGCTCATTGATGGGGGGGGGAGTTATTATTCTGATTTTGAGGTTGGCAAAAACCTGGTGTTGCCTTTTCTCTTGCAGAAAAGGATCAAGGTCGACTGGGTGGCGGTTTCCCACTTTCATCCCGACCATTGCCAGGGAATTGTCGAGATGATGAAGATTGTCCGCCCCCGTGAGTTGTGGATCTCATCCGAGGCCAGGGAAGATCCCTGTTTCAAGCGGTTGATGAGTTACGCGGGTAAGGGAGTAAAGATCAAAAGGGTTTGGGCTCCCTTTCATAAAAAAGTTGGAGATTGTGAAATTCGCTTCCTTTCACCCCCTGTTTTTCGGATCTATGACCATACTCATAACAATCATTCCCAGGTAATTCGAATTTCAGATCCTTTCCATTCTTTTCTCTTTACCGGCGATATCGAAAAAAAAGTGGAGTTGTCGCTAGTAGAAAATTCCTGCACCCGGCTTCGGTCTACAGTGATCAAGATTCCACATCATGGTTCCCGGACATCATCCTCTGCTGAATTTCTTCGCTGTGTCGATCCCCGAATAGCACTGTTTTCATTCGCACAGAACAACCGGTTTCAGTTTCCGCACCGGTCGGTTTTGGAAAGATTGAAGCGGATGCAAATCAAATGGCTGTCAACTGCCTACCGGGGAGGGATTCGATTCAAATCCGGCCGGAAGGGGCTCATGGTGGTGGTGTCCAGATAGTGGTTTTGACCGACAGGCCCGGTCAGACCTTGAATCAGCTTGATTTTTCCCCTGATTTCTTATATCATAGGTTGATGAAGACGAAAATAATAATACCCTTTCTCTTGTGTTCATTTCTGGTTTCTTTTCAATTGTATCCAACTGAAATCATGAAACTGTCGGAAATAAAACCGGGGATGGAAGGAATCGGGAGAACCATTTTTAAAGGTTCTAAAATTGAAATCTTTACCTTCAAAGTCCTTGGCTTCCTAGAAAAATTTGTCCCGGACAAGAATTTGATTTTGGTGGAACTGGATCCTTCCATTTTCAAAGAGATGGGGGTTGTGGCCGGCATGAGTGGCAGTCCCCTGTATATTGACGGTAAGCTGATCGGTGCCGTGGCTTATGGATTCAGTTTTTCAAAGAAAGCCCTGGCCGGTGTCACACCCATTGAGGATATTATCAAGACCTCCGAGTATAATAATCAGCGGTATTCCATTGATATATCCAACATAAAAATCGAATTTGATAAAAAGAGCACGGCTGGTATCCTGGATCTGATCCA
>DAOVIP010000065.1 GCA_030671465.1 Candidatus Aminicenantota bacterium
GTAGTCGAAAGTAACTTGATTCTGGGCTTTTATCCAACTCTTTACCTTTTCAGCCCCCTCTTTCTCCAGCCAACGATAAGGGTCTTTGATCTTGGTACCGAAATAGTCGTCTACCTGATCACCCTTTTCGGTTTTAGGATAGTCAAATGTCGGCTGATTTTTCTTTTCCTTATCTCCATAGCTTGCACCAGTTAAAAGTAGAACCAGACTTAATAAAATAATGAAAACTCTCATTTTAAACATAAACACTTCCTCCTGTTTTTCGTATACGCACTTGAACTATCTACATCTATATGTTATTGAATCAAAATTTATATGTCAAATCTTTTTCTGAGATATTCATTGGCAGTAGATTGCCATAGATTTTGGATCAAGGGAAGGTTGGGTTTAATTAGCGCATAGCTTTGTTTAAATGTGGGATCCTTCAGCATTAATTCTTTAAAAATGGGCGCTGTGCCTATTTCTTTAAATGGGAAAGGATTTGTAAAATTTCACTGATGATTTGGTTACGACTCTCCGGGGTTAAATTGAACACTCTGGCTTCAGGATTATTTTTTACTTCTGAAATAAGTCCTGGGCCCTTTTTTGCTACCGAAGCCAGTATCAATTTGTCAGAAGCAAAAAGATAGCGTACTGTCTCCACAAATTTCTTAGAGAAGCATTCCATTTTACCGATTTCATCAATAACAAACAACTCAGCCTGGCTTTGTTTAATATCCAGCACCGGGACTACAGCTTTCTCAAAACCTCGTACATCAACCCCGTATTTGCTTACTTTAAAAGGCCCCTTAAAATCAACATGAGCCAGTATCCCCTCCAATCCATCTAATCGGATCCAGCGAAAACCTAATCGTATACCATTCTGGCGAATCTCCTGGGTATAAAAACCGGCCAGATTATCCGGATTTAATTGGGAAATAATTTCCATTATGGCGGTGGTTTTGCCACATCCGGGTAAGCCGGTTAACAGAATTTTAGCTGATTTTGATGAAATCATTGTCAAAATTAATTTTTAAGAACAGGTTTGAATATTTGAATTCCATTAGCAAGTTTTACAGCTAAATTGTTTTTAATTTTTAAGGATATTATGAAAACAATATTATTGTTTGTCAACAGTAATTAAGCGGTCAATTAATTTTCGGTAATTTTCGGGGTCAGGTCTAAAGAATAAAGAAATATTTAATAATCTGATGGTTCTGAGAATATCTTCTTGGCTGTCTCAATAAGATTGTAAAAAAAAACACTGCCCCGGGCTTCTTCAGGTGTGATAGAAGACAACCATTTCTTTCTTCCAATTACAAAGGGCCGGATGGCATTCTCCAAAATCTTTAACAAATTTAAAATTTTCCCGTGAATTTGTTGAAATATACTCCGGCTCACACTAATATGTTTAACATAAACCTTCTCTGACAGAATTAAAGGATTCCTTTGAGAACGGAAAATCGCCAAGGAGAAACGAACGGCATGAAGGAAAAAAAGGGATTATGTGGAATATGCAATGCCGGATGCTGGGTTGTTGCCAGTTATGACAAGAACGGACGCATCGTTAAGGTCAGAGCCGATGAGGATTCCCCCTTCGGAATGATATGCAAGATTGGCGAACACAGCCCGGACATCATATACTCCCGGGACCGGATTCTGCATCCACTTATCAGAAAAGGTGAAAAGGGAGATCAAGTTTTTGAAAAAATTTCCTGGGATGATGCCTTGGGGATCGTGGTGGAAAAATTAAATACCATCAAGAAAAAATTCGGCCCGGAGGCTGCTGCCATATACACCGGAGTGGGGAGTTTCGAACAGTCCATTTGTGATGTCTATCAACCCAGGAAGGTAGCGGTATCCTCTGCCAACAGCATACTCTTTCCCTACGGTTCCCCCAATACAATGGGAGTGGGCGCGTTATGTTATGTTTCCTACGGCATGATTGCCCCCCATGTCACCATGGGCCAGATGTTCATCAATATGTTCTCGGAAATCGAAAACTCCGAACTTATCGTGGTGTGGGGAACCAACCCGGCAACCGATCTTCCTCCCATTGACATATACCGTATTTTAAAGGCCCGGCAGCGAAAGGCAGAGGTGGTAGTCATTGATCCCCGAAAAACCATGACCGTAAAATTAACCGGGGCCGAGTGGATTCCCATCCGGCCCGGTACTGATGGCGCACTGGCCCTGGGCTTATGCCAAGTACTAATTCAGGAGGAACTCTATGACACCGCCTTTGTTGAACACTGGACCCATGGATTTGAGGAATTCGCTTCATACGTTCAACATTATCGGCCGGAAGTCGTAGAACACATCACCGGAATCCCCTCAGCACAAATTGTAAACCTAGCCAGGCGGATTGCCCGGGCCAAAGGCGTATCTCAATTGATGTATACCGGATTGGAGTATGCCAATAGCGGGGTTCAAAATATTCGGGCCACTCTGGTTTTGTGGGCCCTAGCCGGACAGCTGGATGTTCCGGGCGGATTGTGTTTCAACATGAAAGAGAATCACTTTCCCATCAATCGGGAAAAAAATATTGCCAATCCGGACCGGGGTCCCAGACTGGGCCGGAATAAATTCCCGGTCTATATCAAATACCGGGATGAAGCCCATGCCATTGCCCTTCCCGAATCGGTGTTAAACGGCAAGCCCTACCGGATCAGGCTGCTCATGATACTGGGAAGCTCAATCATCACCTCCTGGCCCAACCCGGATATCTGGAAAAAAACCCTGAACGCACTTGATTTTCTGGTTTGCATCAACCGGCAATTGACCGCAGATTGTGCCTATGCCGATCTGGTGTTGCCGGCAACCACCTATTATGAAAACTTTTCCTATATGACTTATGGCTCCGTCTTTAAAATCAGGGAGCGGATGATCCCACCGCTGGGAGAAGCCCGGCCGGATGTAATAATCCTGGCCGAACTGGCCCGGAAGCTGGGATACGGGCATCTCTACCCCCAGACCGAAACCGAACTCATATCCGATGTGCTCAGGAATTCTGGTTTTAGCCTGGAGGACATCCAAAAATCAGACGGAGCCGTATCCATTGAAACCCGCATGATGGAATACAGAAAATGGGAAAAAGGACTGTTGAGGGATGATGGTAAAAAAGGATTTAATACACCCTCGGGCAAGTTTGAGATTGCCAGCTCCATCCTTGAAGAATATGGTTATGATGCCATCCCCAGATACACAGAACCCAAGGAAGGACCCTTAACCCAGCCGGCATTGTATGAAAAGTATCCCCTGATCTTTAATTCCGGGGCCAGAATCCGCAGCAGTTTTCACACCCAGCATCACCATATCAAGAAACTGCAAAAGGACCGGCCCGAACCGGCGGTTACCATCAACAGCCAGGATGCCCGGGAACGGAACATAAAAATGGGAGACATGGTCTGGATCAAGACCAAGCGGGGTTCAGTGAAGATGCGGGCCCTGGTGACCGACGATATTGTCAGGGGGGCCATAGATGCCAATCATTCAGGCGGAGGACCTCTGGGTTCCCGGGTCTGGCAGCAAGCCAATATTAACACGCTGACTGATCTGGATAATGTCGATCCCATTTCCGGTTTCCCGGTATACAAGTCCCTTTTGTGCGAGGTCATCAAACTGGAAAACCAGGGCGATTCCCTGCCGGTTGATTCCGATGAGTTGCAGCTGGAGGAGTTGAACCTAACCGAACCGGATTCCACCTTCCAAACAGTATATCTGGACAACAATGCCACCACTCCCCTATTCCCTGAAGTCCAAAAGGCCATGATAGATACGATTCAATGTTTTGGCAACCCATCAAGCATCCACCACCTGGGTGTATCGTCAAGGAAACTGCTGGATGAATCCAGGCGTAAGGTGGCAGAACTGATCAACAGTCCGGCCAGACAAATTGTTTTCACCGGCAGCGGATCAGAGGCCAATAATCTGGCCATCAAAGGTATTGCTTTCGCCCTGTATCCGGAGAAAAACCATATTATCACCACCCACGTGGAACATCCCTCTGTTCTCAACGCCTGCCAGTGGCTTGAGAAGCGTGGATTTAAAATCTCTTATCTGGAAGTCGATGGGAACGGAAGAATTAAACTGGATCAACTCGCTGACCGGATCAATGAAAAAACCTGTCTGATCAGCATCCAATTGGCCAACAATGAAACCGGGACCATTCAACCCCTGAAAGAATGCATCAAAATAGCTCGGGAGAAAAAGGTTTACATCCACAGTGACGGGGTTCAGGCCATGGGTAAAATTCCAGTGGACATCCATCAACTGGATATTGACCTGTTAACCCTGTCCGCACATAAAATTCACGGTCCAAAAGGAGTGGGTGCGTTGTATATAAAGAAAAATATTCCAATTGAGGCACTCATCAACGGAGGAGGACAGGAAAGGGGACTTCGGTCCGGAACCGAAAACATACTGGAAATAATCGGCTTCGGTAAAGCGGTTGAAGGATACCCGGAATTGCTAAAAAAAATGAAAACCGTAGCCCGGCTCAGAGACCATCTGGAAAAGGGCATTCAATCCACTATAAAAGGAACCCGGTTGAATGGCCACGGAAAATACCGCCTCCCCAATACATTGAATTTGACCTTTCCCGGAATAAGGGGCGAATCCCTGGTTCTGGAATTGGATAAAAGGGGAATATGTCTTTCTGCCGGTTCGGCATGCCACTCGGGTTCGGTAGCCCCATCCCCCACCCTGATCGCCATGGGACTGACTGAAGAGCAGGCCCACTGTTCGGTCCGATTCTCTCTGGGGTATCAGAATACAATCGAGGAAATCAACCGGGTGATTTCCACTATAAAGGCAATAATTCTCGAGTCAAAAAAAATAATTCGATTTGTATCCTGCCGGTAAGGAGAATGCCTATGTGCTCAAAAAACAACCAGAATATCAGCCAGTTAGATTTCTTGGATTTGCTGAACCAGAATATTCAACACCCCGAATTGCAGCAGAAATTTGCCATCGATGTGCTTATCGGGCTTTCCCATTCTCCCAAATGGCTTCCCTGTAAATACATATATGATGAGCAGGGAAGTCATTTATTCGGGCAAATCATGAAGCTTCCGGAATACTATCTGACCAATTGTGAAACCGAAATTCTGGAAACACACAAAAGAAAAATTATTGATACCATTGGCAGGCAAAAGATCAACCTGGTGGAACTGGGGGCCGGCAATGGTGAAAAAACCAAAATCCTGTTGCAGGAGATGATTGAAAAGAAGACACAATTTACCCTGATTCCCATTGATATCTCCCATACGGCCCTGGAAACGTTTAGTAAAAATTTGAAAGCCCGGATTCCCGGTATTCATATCAAGGGTTTGGTTTCCGAATATTTTAAAGGGCTGAAGTGGTTATCCAATCAAAATCACTGTACCAATGTGGTATTGTTTCTGGGATCTAATATCGGAAATTTCGAACCCCCTGAAGCAGATGTGTTTCTGTCCAGCCTTTGGAATGCCTGTAATGACGGGGACTATCTCCTTATCGGTTTTGACCTGAAAAAGGATATTCGTTTACTGTTGGATGCCTACAATGATTCAAAGGGGATCACCGCCCTATTCAACCTGAATCTGCTCAGCCGGATAAACCGGGAACTAGATGGCAACTTCAATTTGGATCAATTTAAATATTACGGCACCTATGATTCTTTTTCCGGGGCCATTAAAAGCTATTTGATCAGCCAGCAAAAACAATCCGTGACCATCGATAAATTGAGCCGGATATTCACATTTAAATCTTGGGAGTCAATTCATACAGAATCTTCTTACAAATATCTTATTGATGATATAGAAGAATTGGCCCAAAAAAACGGTTTCGTTATTATTGAACATTTTTTCGATTCCAGATACTATTTTGTCGATTCCCTGTGGCAGGTACAAAAAAAATAAACCGCTATTTATACATGTTCGATATCAGTATAATTGGATATTTCTGAATTCACTGTCATCAGGTCTTTGATATCCATATCATGGACATTATCATGTCCGGTTAAACGGGCAAAGGTTTTGATCTCTTCTGTTGAGATCCGGAGAAAGTTTTCAAGTTTTTTTACCGAATGAGGAATACTCAGTCTGGATCTTAGCTCGGGTTTTTGAGTGGTAATCCCTACAGGACAATCACCGGTATGACAGATTCGGTACTGTTGACAGGCAGCCGCCATAAGAGCAGCTGTTCCAATTGCCACTGCATTTGCTCCCATAGCTAGGGCCTTGGCAAAATCAGAAGAAATTCTTAATCCGCCGGTAATGACCAAAGAAATATCATGGCAATTCATTTTTTCAAGAAATTTTTTGGCCCGGTAAAGAGCAAAAATAGTGGGTAATGAGGTGGATGCTTTTACCACCTTTGGTGAGGCAGCTGTTGCACCGGGCCTGCCGTCTACCGTTATAAAGTCAGGTTCTGAAAAAAGAATGACTTCGAGATCCTTCTCAATATGGCCTGCCGCAATTTTAATCCCAATGGGCTTTCCACCTGATCTTTCTCTGAGCATATTAACAGTCTGCTTCAATTCTTCTGCACTGTTGATATCAGGAAAACGGGCAGGGCTGATAATGTCCGAACCCTCTGAAAATCCACGTATTCTGGCTATTTCTGCTGTTACTTTTGCACCGGGAAGATGCCCTCCCATACCAGGTTTTGCCGACTGTCCGATTTTAATTTCAATGGCATCGACACGTTTAAGGTTCTCATTACTCATACTGTATTTATTGGGCACATATTCAAAAATATATTTGTAGGACTGTTTAAACGATTCTTCTACCAAACCACCTTCACCCGAACACATGGCGGTTTTCACCGCTGCACTCGCTTTGGCCAATGTAACTTTAATCTCATGTGATAAGGCGCCAAAAGACATATGGGTAATATAAATAGGAGACTCAATAACCAGAGGTTTTTGAGCCCTGGGCCCGATAACAGTACGGCTATTTACCGGCTCATCATCATTTAGAGGAAATGAAGCCAGTTGAGCACCCCTTATGAGAATATCATCCCATGAAATCACTTTTTTGGTGGTCCTCATCGGTTCTATTATAGATGCCCCGGTAACCGACACACGGTGTATATCTTCCATCACCTCCTCATTTTCATCAGATTTTTTTCGTATATTTCCCAAATATTCAAAAAGAGACTCCTGCCCGGATTTTTCCAATGGTATGCTTTTCTCATCATCCTGAAAACGGATGTGCCAATGGGACCCATCACAAAAGGGTTTATTTTTAGAACCACCGCATCGACAAAGCGTATAATGTTCGGTGGACTCTGGTTTTGAATTCCCATGATCTTCCAGTTTGATTTCTCCCACAACATGATAAGGGCCATCCTTTATTAGGTTGATGGAAGGCAATCGATCCAATCGATCATGTTTAACACCACATATGGTATAACTCAAGGCCCCGGAGGGGCACATTTCAATGACCCGGATGACATCTTTTACCGGCGCACCATCTGGATCGATCCACGGCTCAACACCCTGACGAAAGACAGAAGGAAGATTATCAGTACAGTAACCTGCGTGAGAACATACTCCCCGATTATCATGAATGATAACTCCATTTCCTTTATAATGATCAACTCGAATCGATTGCCTGCCCTCAATTTTTCTACTGGAAAAATCAATTTTTGTATGGGTGCCATCACAATGGGGTTTACTTCCAGACTGGCCACAACGACAGAGAACCATGGTTTCGGCAGTTTTTGCCCGTTCTCCACGAGAGGTTTTCAAGTTCTTCACATTTGAAATCACATAAGGTCCGTTTCCCCTGGCTTCAATTTTTTCTTTTTTTATTTTTGTCATGATATTCCCCTTTGGATCTATTGGTTATACCTATTAATAAAAAATAGGCTCTTGTTAAAATATATTCTTTCACGTTATGACTAAAAAAGTAAAGTTAATTTTCGGTTAATACAACCTCATCATATAATTTTTCAAAATGGGCTTTATGAAAGGCTTCTTCAGCCGCCAATCTTAAGAACAACTTCTTTATTTCCGGATCCTGTGATTCACTGGCTATTTTTGAATAAAACCGAAATGATTTCTCTTCTCTCTGCATGGCCATGGACAGAATATCCTGATAACTCAGATCAGCAGAGGGTACAATTTCCTCAGTGGCATATTCCTCAACATCCAGGTTTTCCAGCTGGGGCAGCAGAACATTCTTCATGGTTTTCAAACGAATGGATTCCAATACTTCGATACTATCGGGTTTTCAATGTCGAGCAATGCGATAA
>DAOVIP010000156.1 GCA_030671465.1 Candidatus Aminicenantota bacterium
AAAAATCATCCCCATGAATTTACAGGGATTAAATCCACTTTTGAAAACATTCGAACCCTTGACATTGAAAACCTGGCAGGAAGTATAAAAGTTCGCCCGACTCTGGAATCAAAAGTGGTGGTAAAATGGATCAAAATAATTTATCACAAGAGTAGAGAACGGGCAGTTGGGTTTCAAGAGAGAATTGAAATCCGGCCCAATGTGACTGATGGCCATTTGAAGTTTGATGTGGTTTCCCAGGATAAATTCCCTTATAGGCGGGCCAGAATCTTTTTTGATGTTTTGATTCCCGGCGGAGTTCAATTAAAACTGATCAATCGTTATGGGGATATCGAGGTTGAGAGTTCGGATGGAAAGGTAGATATTGACAATAAATATGGAGATGTTCTGGCCAAAGATATCAAGGCTGGAATGCATATACGCCATGGTTATGGCCGGGTAACCCTCCAAAATATGATGGGACCGGTGGACATGGAGTCCAGATACTCGACGGTTAAAATATCCGATGCCCAGTCCCTGGAAATCGAGGGCCGTCATACCCGGATGCAGCTGATTGGAATCAAGCAGGATGTTAACCTGAAAAACTCTCATGATTCTATTGAATTGCGTGATGTCAAGGGAAATGTGACTTTGAATGCCAGACACTGCCGGATCAAGTTATTGAACATCGATGCCGGAACTCTGGTTGTGAACAATACTTATAACCAGGTCAGTATAGAAAATCTATGGGCTCGGGAAGCGGATATTTCGGTATCCCACGGCGATCTGAATCTGAGGTTTTTTGAAGTTGAGGATCGGATCAATATCCGGAACAAATATTCCAGAATCCTGTTGGATTATTCAAAAACCCAGAAACCCCGCTTTAATATCAGCCTGATTCATGGAAAAATAATAAATGACACTGCCCTGGAATTGAATGTATTAAGCAGTAAGTATAAACACTTGTTTACCAGCCAGGAGGGGAAACCCGAAATCATTATCAATAATAAATACGGTGATGTTAAATTAAGAAATAGCGAAATTAAACCGGTAGAATAAGTGCCTTTTTTCCGGTATTTCCACTTGCGGCGAGCTCACATAATGATTTTCTGTCTTCAGAAGCAATGTTGACCTGGCTTGACTTATGCGATAGAATTCATTAATAATATAGATTAATAAAATTGATATGGAGAAGCCATTGCAAAATGCGGATATAGGTGTTATTGGCGGCAGTGGATTTTATAACCTGATTTCCCTGAATAATGCTGAGTATATTGATATCGAGACCCCTTTCGGGCAGCCATCCGAGAAATTTTTAATCGGTAACATGAAAGGTCGATCCATTACTTTTTTATCCAGGCACGGAATCGGACATCGATTCAGCCCCTCCGAGGTGAACTATCGGGCCAATCTGTATGCTCTGAAGTTACTGGGAGTAAAACAATTGATCTCTGTAAATGCAGTTGGTTCATTGACAGAAGGAATTGCCCCGACCAGCCTGGTCATTCCGGATCAATTTGTTGATCATACCCATAAAAGGGAGAGCACTTTTTTTGAAGACGGAATCGTGGCCCATGTATCCATGGCAGAACCAACCTGTTCATGTCTTTCCAAAATCGCCTATGAGACAGCCAGGCATGTCGGGCTTGATGTTCATTCAGGCGGAACGTATTTGAATATAGAGGGCCCTCAGTTTTCGACCAGAGCGGAATCTGAGTTGTATCGCAAGTTTCAATTCTCGGTGATCGGTATGACTCAGGCTATCGAATCAAAATTGGCCCGAGAGATGGAAATGTGCTTTGTATCACTTTCTTTTGTTGCCGATTATGATTGCTGGCACAAAGATTTCGAATCAGTATCCGTGGAGCTGATCATTGATAACCTGGAAAAAAATACCGAGAATGCCAATCATTTGGTTTCCCTTCTGGTGGAAAAGCTCAACTCAAGGGAAGATAGATGCGAATGCCAATCTTCATTGGAAAATACCTTTATTACCGATCCCGGGTTGATGCCCAGGAAAACAAAAGAAAAACTGGCTCCTATCATCAGTAAGTATATTTCTCTGGATTAGGGTGAAAATTTGCAACATAAAAATCCTAATTTAGAACAATTAATACGGGGAATAGACAAAAGAATAGAGGAACTAAAGATTCAATTTAACCTCTTTTTTTCCGGAGAACTTAATATCCCTCCCGAAAAAGAGAGGGATGATACAGAAAAACAGATCCGGAACATTTTAGCTTCAGATCAGAAATCTGCCACAATCAATATTTTAATACAAAATGTCGCCTCAAAATTTACCCTCTATAACAATATGTGGCTTAAGAAACTTCATGAAATCGAAGTCGGACTGGTTGCGGTCAGGAAAAAACCCATCAATACTGTCCAGGAGCATCAGGGTAAAAAAGCAAAACAGAAGGATATTACAGTTAGTTTGAACAGTGAAAACTCATTTGAACAATTTTTTAAAGATTATTGTTCATTTTCAAAGGAAAAATCATTCAAATCCTCTGATAAAGAGAGTATTATTAATTCACTCAAGTCTAAAATGATTACTGCCAGTCTGGTTGACGCCAAAATCAATCTCCTCCTCAAGCAGGGTAAAGTTAAAATCCGGATAAAGAAGTAATTGGTTTTTCAAATTGAATATAATTGACTATATTTTATTGTCCCGTTAAAATATGGCTGTGAAGAAATTTCTTCTTTTTTATTTGCTATTTATTGGCACCGGTCTTTTTTTAATTGCTCAGACAAAATCCAATGTGAGTAAATTGCCAAACGGTTTTACACTCATATTATCACCGGTAGAAAATATTGAAGCAGCCTGTATTTTTTCCTATCATAAAACAGGGGTGAGGGATAATCCCATTGATATTAGGGGTGCTTCCTATCTATATCAATATTTAATGTTTTTGGGAACCGAGAATCTCGATCCCTATGACCGGATCATGTTTATTAAAAAAAATGGTGGCATCAGCATCGGGAGAGTCAATTATGACAATTCGATTTTTTATCAGGTAATCCCGGATGATAAAATAAATAATGCGTTATGGCTGGAGAGTGAACGCATTAAATCACTGAAAATAACGGACAGGGATATCAATATTCAAAAAGGTAATATTTATAAGAGAATTTACAGATTGATGAATTCCAATATCGGTTTCAGGGCTAGGGATTGGGTCAGGGCCAAGGTTTTTGAGAACACGGTTTATGAAATTCCACTATACGGAAGTGTTGAGAAAATCAGAACCTTCAGCAACCAAGAAGTTAAAAACACCTATGAGTTTTATCGAAATCCATCTGATATCATTATGGTTATCTCAGGGCGCTTCAATACTTCGCAAATCATTCAATGGGTTGAGAAACATTTTTCCTACAATGTTTTCATGAAGTTTCCCCGTCAGCGGAATTATGTGATCAATGAACCCCACAAAAAATATATAAACAAGAATTGGTTGATTAAAGATTTAGCCAAGAATTTTGTGTGTTTGGGCATTCGAGCCCCTGGCAAATTGAGTTATGATCATCTGTATTTTGAATTTATCCGCTATTATTTATTGGATACCCGCATTTCCAAATTGGAAAAAATGATCAACCAGGTCAACAACCTTGATGTTAAGATCACCTATGAGTACTCCAATCATATTGAATCAAATGCCCTGATCATGAAAATGGATTCTTCCACCAGATTGGAAATTGATAAGGCAAAATACATTTTGGAAAAAGAGTTGGAAGCACTACAAAAATTTCCCCTGTCCAACGCCAATCTTAAAATGGTAAAATCATTGATGGAAATCGATTTTCAAAAAAACATGAGCAAGCTTGACAGGAGAAGCTATATTTTGGCCGAACATTATCATCTATTTGGGAATCTGAATTTTGAAAAAAATATCCTGAAAAGAATCAGAAAAATCTCTCAATATGATATAATAGAAATGAGCAAGAAATACTTGGTAAAAGAAAATCTTGTTGTTCTCAATGTGTACAAGAAATAGAAACTTAATCAATTCCCTTTTCCTATTCGTTTTATTGACCCAGTTGATGTCATTTACCCTTTCCTCCGAGGTGACCACGTTCGTCAGTGCCAAGGGATTGTCCATCAAAATTCTGAAGACCAATGCCATCAGTTTTATCCATGCTGAGATTTTGATTTTTTACCCTGATAAAATCAATCCGGCCATTTCATATCTGACAGTTGAGAATATGTTTAATTCGGGCATTCACAATACAGTTTCAAATCTGTTGAGCGTTTTGAAGCGGATGGGAAATGATTTCCAGATTGAACATCGGGTTGACTACCTGAAAATAAGTTTAAATTTCTTACCTGGCCGGATATCACTTTTCACTCAATTTCTCGATGAACTCTTTAGTTACAAGTCATTCGGACTGAAACGTTACAATGACAGCATATTCAACTACCGCAGACATTTCAAGAGGAAGAGCGAATGGGAGAAGACCATGGCCCGTCAATACGCCTATTCCCATCTTTTCCCGGACCACGCTCTGGGTAATACGGTGATTGATGCGGATTCCTTGTTGAAGATAAATCTGGCCCAGATACGGTCTTTTTATCGGAATACCTTCCGGCTCGACAATTCATTACTTTTATTAAAAGGTGATCTGAATCCACATATTACTTTCGGGATGATTGAAAAGGATTTGAAATCTTTTAAAAAAGCAGAAAAAAAGGAAACATTGGCAGAAAAATTAAAGGTGATTGATAATCGCAAAATCATTGTATTGGATATTGCCAGCAATGAATCCCCGATTATTTTCTGGTTCCAGGCCATTCCCTCTTTAGGTGACAACAATCATATGTTTTGGAGGGTGATGAATAATATTTTATTTAACTATCCCATCGGTGTGGTATACAAAAGGGCAGCCTTGTATGGAATCAGAAATATCCGGAAAATTGAGACGGAAATGATCAATCATTTTCAGGTGTCGGTTCTCTGCAATACCATAAAGATCAACTACAGTGATATTGAGAGATTTATTATGCTGGTAGACAGCGAAACCAGGAAATTAACCAAGAGAAAAATCGATAGAAAGGAATACCTCGATTCTTTGAATTTTTTTCTGGGTCAGGCCAAAGTGAACTCCTCCAACTTCAACCATGATGTTCAGATGGAAATCAAGAAAAGTATATTAAATTTGGAAGAAAAGAATATTACCATTTCTCCGAAGATATTTCAGAAAGTCACCCTGGACAATTTGAATCGATTCATTGGAAATTTTAAATTCATGGCCCGGAATGGCAACCATATAAGAAGACCTGAAATAATTGTCATTACCGGCAATGCTAGATTGATCAAAGGGTATTTGAATATATTAAAGCCGGATTTTATTTATTCAGCCTATTAAAACTTTTTTTATTTCATTTCCTGATATGGGTTTTTCTGATTTTTTAAGTTT
>DAOVIP010000369.1 GCA_030671465.1 Candidatus Aminicenantota bacterium
AAAAGTTTTACCTAAGATTAATCTACGACTACCAATAGACAAACGAATTCAAATGATAAATTGTACTGAATTTGAGGAATTTGGATTAAAGACACATCCAGTAATGGATAGATTTAGTAGTAAGGACTTTAAGTCATATCCTCTTCTTTATCTAGACGGAATTTTAGTTAAAGGTGTTGCTTGGTCAGAACAATTGAATATATTTCCCAGTTCTCTGGCAGAAAAACCCTCATTTATCTGTAAGGCCAGGATGGAGCGTTCTTTGGCATTCAACTTTTTCAGCAGGTCCTGCAATATCAATGAATCTTCTATCATCCTGGTTTTGGGATTTTGCACCATCGGGGTCATTTTTATGTATGCCTTAAAGAATTTAATAAAGGATTTGCTTTTTCTCAATCGGTCGATGCTCCGTTTTACGGTGATTCCCATCAACCATTTTTTAAAACTCCGGTTCAGATCAAAGGTATCAAGATTTATAAAGGCCTGAACAAATGTATCCTGGGCAACATCACGGGCTTCCTCCGGATCACCGGTTATGTTGCAGGCCACGGCTATGACCCGGTACTGGAAGTGATCCACCAGCCGGGCAAATGCATCTAAATTGCCCTGGAGGCATTGTAGAATGATCTCTTTTTCATCCATTACATTAGAATTCTAAAATATATACGTTTCAGGATCAAAATTCATTTACAGAATTCTTTAAATGATATGTGAATGATAGCTTTTTTTAGATATTCAAGCAGGAGAAATTCGGAAAATTAAATTTACTTATTTAAGAATGTTATTTTTTGGTTGACGAACTATTCGAATTCGGGCTGGAGGAGCTTGAATTGTGGCTGCCAGTGGTGCTGCTGCTACTGCTGTTGATGAATGTACATTGGGAGGTGCATCTGATCCCGCCCATCACCCGGTTTCCCGTGGATATAACCGAGCGTTTCAGCTGATTTCTGCTGACCTGGTTCATGGTTGCCGAGGTCAATTTTAATTCCGGGCAGCACACTTCATTTTTTCGGTTCGAATAATAAACCCTCAGGTTCTTCTTCTCAGCCCAGCGGGCATCGGGATTCCAGTCAATTCTGGAGATGGGCACTCCCTCCGGCTGGGTTCTGGAGCGGATCCGGTAATGATCCATTTTCAGTTGGACAGGAACTGAAAGTTTCTTTTTTTGAATCCGGTTGTCCATTATCTTTATCGGAGACATGTTTGCCCGGATTCGGCCATCGATCCGGTTATGAGCCAAATATGTTTCTACCCGGGATACCGGAACACGGTTCATCTGGCTTATGATGGCTTGAATATTTTTGGGCATGTTTTTTAAATCAGGTTTGCGGTTCGGCGGCCTTTGTTTGAACGCCTGTAAATAGCCACTGCGCCATGCTTTTGCCCCTCCTTTCCGATATATACTGTACAGCTCCAGATTTCCATACACTTTATGGATCCAGTAATTGGGGGTAAGATAATACCAGTTCCAGTAGAGATCCTGAAGTATGAGACCCGGGAAAATGGGGTCGGAAAAATACGGGCTCATGGTGGTCCGGAGCAAATCCCAGGGATAATTGACCAGACCGGTTGAACATATTCCCCGTGAAAATGCATCTCCGGGAATCCAGATCCAGCCATTGGTTTTACTCCAGAACCAGGTCCCCAGGTGAGCCGGAGCCCAGCCCCAGGCCTGGTTGGGAACCAGTACCAGTTCTTGATTTATTTTTACGTAGTTGGCATCAAAAAACGGGCGTTTTCCGTGAAATACGAAATCTCCCGGTTTCCAGACATAGCCGAATAGTTCATCATATTCCCAGCTGCCAAAACGGGTGGAAAACCTTTCGGCAAAGTGAACAATTCCCGGTGACCGCCTGTATATGACCGGCGGAATTTTACTCTTTCCATAATGCAGGTCCTTGAAATTCCGGTTGATTCTCTGGTTCCATAGGGCAAATTCGATATCAGTATTCTTGTTTTGCACTTTCAGTTGGTGGTTATTACCGATCCAGTATCCATTCCCGGCACCTACCTTCTTTTGTCGGACCGTCTGATGTTTGCCATTGAAAAGAATATCCACCTGACCACGTTTGACAAACACATGGGTTTCACCCACTGGATTAACGGTGATGGTGTTGGTCGATCGGGAGGTCATCTTGATGGAAGCCGTAGGGGTGATGACCTGGAAAATTTCCCCCTGGTAAACCTGGTTCATGGAATAGAGCTGGCCCTTTTTCAGGTGGAGGGTGGTGATTTTTTTCCTGGAGGTCAAACTGGATGAGAGAACGGTGCTGATCTGCAACTCGGTATGTTTGTCCATCCGCATGATGGTACCGTTGTTGAATTGAAGTTCGCCTTTCCCGGAACTGTTGGTATAGATAACATCGCCCGGGACCAGAGGGTAATTGACAACTGCTTGAATGGCCTCGTCCTGGTTGAATCTGAATATGTATATCTCGCCTTCTACCAGGCTAAAATGACAATATATATCTTGAATGTCTGAAAAAAGCTGGGTGCTACACAGCAAAATTAAAACCGCAGTCATGATTCCAAAACCAATTTTTCTCATTTTTTTCTCCTTAATTTCTGTACTATCCATAAAGCAATTTCAATGCCAATTTAAAACCCCCGAACCTGTCACTTATTTGAGACATCCGGATTGGAATCCGAACAAAAAGGTTCATGTTTTGAATATTTTTTATTAAAT
>DAOVIP010000408.1 GCA_030671465.1 Candidatus Aminicenantota bacterium
CGTATTGGGATGAGAACCCCGGAAAATCGGGGTTCGACCAATTTGCAATACTCAATCCCTTTCTTATTATGAAATCGGTTGAAAATACCCCGAAATGGGATTATATTATATCCAGAGAAGGGGATATGCTTATCGTTCACAAGCTACTGGAAACCATTGGGAACCAATCTCTGGAATTGGGAATGAAATGGGCCAGGGGTATACTGGATTCCGAATACACCCTGACTTATAAACACTTTACCAACGAAGAATTGACCAAACGCGGAAAGGATGACTTTGATAACCTGGTCAGGTGGATGGCTCAGGATATCGACATGAAGGTAATCGGCAAGGTGTATCTGAAAGTTGGGAAGGCCCGTTATGTTGAAAAATTTCCATTGAGCGAGATATTATTTGCCATTCATTACTCGAAAAAAATTTTGTGGGAACATGTCATTACTTCGGGTTTTTTTACCGATACACTCGGTCTGTACCAGGCCATGACCATGATGATGAAGATTGATAATTTTTATGATATTGCCTGCATTTATCTGATAAGGGGTTATTCGGAAGCGATGTTTACGAAATTGACCAAGGATAACCGTATCAATTTCCTCGACATAAAGGACCTGTTTCCCGAAGAATCTTTTTTTGGGGAAATGAAGTCCGGTAAAAAGATAGAAAATACCTGGCTTTCCAGCTGGAATCTATTCAAAACCAAATAATCGGTTTGGTTTCTATTTGGTTTTTATTCCTATTATTATGAAAAATAATCCGCGCACTGGATTTTATGAGTCCGAATAAGTAAAATAAAACAGGAGGTTCTAATGAAAAAATTATGGTTCCTTTTATTATTGCCGGCTTTATTATTCCCGGAGATTGGAAAGCCGGTTTCATCATATGTTCTGGATATTGATCAGCCCTTTGGGATGACCCTGGACAACGACCTGCTTCTGATTGCCGATCGGGCGACGGGTAAAATGTATCAGTTTTCAATAAAGACAAAACAAATCATCAAATCGCTGCCATTGCCCTGCGCTCACCCCTGGGGAATTGCCAAAGATGCAACTGGTTTATGGATCAGTGACCGGGAGAATAACCGTATTCTTCACTATCAATTGAATAAAAAACGGGTGGATAAGGTTCTGTACGAGGTGGAAACCGATGCGTCTGGCCTGGCCTGGGATGGTGAATGTCTCTGGGCCAGTTCAAGAAATAAATTCTTAAAACTGGATCCGGCCGATGGAACAGAACTGCAGACTTTTGATGGACCAGGCCGGGATACCACTGCGCTATTTTATGACGGAAAGTACTTCTGGCTTTCCGAACGATACAAGGATAAAATTGTCTGTGCCACCCCGGAAGGTGTGATTTTTGGGGTTTTGCCTTCTCCCGGCCCTTACCCGGCAGGTATTTGCCGAAAAGACAATACCCTATGGGTTTTGGATTTTGAACAGAGGAAACTGTATGCCCTTGATATTGCCTTTCAGTCGAAACCTTTTTATTTCGGAAAATCCCACCAACGGGAAGTCTGTTTCACTCATACCCTTTTCAATCGCGGGCCTTCGGATGAAGTGGCTGCCAGACTCTATATGTGTGTGGGAAGTAATGATGATCACCAAAAAATCTTGAATCCCATTGCCTACTTTCCGGACTCACTCACATTTGTATCGGATAAATGGGATCAGAAATTCGGATATTTATCAGGAAAAATTCCGGCTTTGAAATCCATTACCCAGGGCTACCGGGTCCAGATCGAGACCCGTGATCTCAATTATTTCATACTTCCGGAATGGGTCAAAGCCATGGATGCCATTCCCCGGGATATCAGAAAAAAGTATCTGGTAAATGGCCATAAATTGAAATTGGATGATCCCTTTATTAAGAAGCTGGTAAAAAAAATTGTTGGAGATGAAAAGAATCCCTTCTGGATTGCCTTTAAAATACATGAATATTTGCATTTGAATATGAAGTACAAGATGACCGGGGGATGGAATGCAGCCCCCACCATACTGAAGTGGGGAAATGGCTCCTGTTCTGAATTTACTTTTTCATTTATTGCCCTGGCCCGGGCAGCCGGTTTACCGGCCAGGTATGAAGCCGGTCTGGTGGTAAGGGGCGATGATGGTTCCATGGACAGGGTCTACCATCGCTGGGCCCAGGTCTATCTGCCGCCATTCGGATGGATCCCGGTTGATCCCAGCCGCGGTATACCGGCAACAGCCATGGATGTGGCCAGGAGCTTTGGTTCCTTATCTAATCGTTTTTTCATAACCACCCATTCCGGGGGAGATTCATCAATCCTGGGCTGGACCTATAATTACAATTCTTTTTATGAATTTTCCGGCCAGGCGGTCGTGGATATCAGGTCAGAGGCCAAATGGTACCCATTGCCAACCAAAA